>URWQ01000086.1 GCA_900551635.1 uncultured Collinsella sp.
AAGCAGCGTTACCCCGATGACGATGGGCGGCAGTGTCAGAATGCGTACCGCAAGATGCAGCAGCGCCTTCCTGTCCGAGACCTTTGGCTTTTGCGGTTCCTTTTTGCTCCTGTGCCTCTACGTGCTGCTGATCTTTTCGACGATTCGCGTCGCCTTTAAGTGCGAGTCGCTGTTTTTGCGTCTTTCGTGTGTGGGCATCGTTGGCATGTGGGCGTTCCAGACTTTCGAAAACATCGGCATGTGCATCGGCATGATGCCGATTACCGGTATTCCGCTACCGTTTATTAGCTTCGGTTCGTCTTCGATGATGATTCAGCTGCTGACGGTGGGTATCGTACAATCCATATGGCGGCATCGTTCGGGCGCCGCGTAACCGCTGGAGGGGTTTGCTATGAAAATTCCCGTAGATAAGCTGACCCGCGCTTTTAAGATGGGCGCGTCCGTTAAGAAGGATTCCGATACGCCGGTGCACGTCTCGGTCTATCTGGATTCGTCCGCCTCGCGCTTTCTGGCCGAGACGGTGCGTGACGCCTTTGTGCCGCAGACGACCTCGGGCATTGTGCGCGTCGAGCGTCTGGGGGAGGAGCGAATTGCCCCAAAGACCGATACCGATGTGGTGCTGGTGCTCTCGTGTGGTTCCGACCGCTTGGAGAGTGCCGTGCAGGAGCTCGTGATCGCCGGCGCGCCCGTGTGCGTGCTTGCCGAGTCTGCTGTGGAGGTGCCGTTTATCGAGGAGTCCACGCCCATGCTCGGCGTGGTAGCGGCAACCGATAAGACGTATCTGCTCGAGACGCTTGCCCGCTGGATTCTCGATCGCACCGACAAGGAAACGGCTTTTGCGGCGAACTTTGCCTTCATGCGCATCGCGGCGGCCAACCGCATCATCACCTCGTGTGCGCTCACCAATATGGCGACCGGGGCTTTGGTGTTTTTGCCGGGCGCCGATTATCCCGTTATGGCGCTGGCGCAGGTGGGCATGCTCTTTGAGCTCGCTGCCGTCTTTGGACGCGGCATTAAGCCCGAGCGCGGCTACGAGGTCGCCGGCGTGCTTGCCGGCGGTCTTGTGATCCGCGCGGTCACCCGCGCGCTCGTCAAGCAGACGCCGCATATTGGGTTTGCCGTCAAGGCGCTCACTGCTGCCGCGGGCACCTATGGCATGGGCCGTGCGCTCGTTTCGCTCTACGAGCGCGATGTCGACTACAGCCGTGCCAACGAGGTGGTCACTGCCACGTTTTCCCGCGTTCGCGATCTGGTGACTGCGGTCGCGGGCGCTACCCGTCCTATGGCGTCCTATCAGGACGCATCAGATCTCGCTGCTTAGGGGTTTTCCGTTGCGCGTTGCATACCAAGACTGTTTTCATTTAATTGAGCCGTTGCTCGCCAAGGTCGAGAAGCCGAGCCGCTATATCGATCACGAGTGGGGCACGCTTTCCAAGGCCGATGCCGACTACCGTTGCTGCCTGATCTACCCGGATGTGTACGAGGTCGGTCTGCCCAACCAGGGCATCGCCATCCTCTACAACATCCTTAACCAGGCCGAGGGCATCTCCTGCGAGCGCGGCTATGTGCCGTGGCCCGATATGGGTGACGCCATGCGCGAGGCAGGCATTCCGCTGCTGTCGCTCGAGGGTGCAGCGCCGGTCGCCTCGTTTGATATCGTCGGCCTGCATGTGCCGCACGAGATGGCGGTAACGAACTTCCTCGAGGCACTCGACCTCGCTGGTATTCCGCTGTTAGCGGCTGACCGCACCGAGGACGACCCCATTATCATCGCCGGCGGCCCCTCGGTGTACAACCCCGAGCCGTACGCGGCCTTCTTCGATGCCATCCTCATCGGTGAGGGCGAGGAATCGCTGCTCGAGACCTGCCAGCTGCATCGCCGCCTGCGTGACGAAGGGGTCCCGCGCGCGCAGATTGTCGAGCAGCTTGCATCCATTGCCGGCAACTACGTGCCGTCGCTCTATGAGGTTCGTCACGACGAGCCCTGCTCGCCGCATGGCTACACCGTGCCGCGTGAGGGCAAGGATGCGCCGACCGTGGTCTACAAGCGCGTCGTCGAGGATTTCGGCGCCACGAATCCGCTGTCGCAGTCGTGCGTGCCCTATGCGCAGCTGGTTCACGACCGCCTGTCTATCGAGATCCTGCGCGGCTGCGCCCGCGGCTGTCGTTTTTGTCAGGCCGGCATGACGTATCGCCCGGTGCGCGAGCGCTCGGCCGACCAGATCGTCTCGTCGGTGATTCAGGGTCTGGAAAAGACCGGCTATGACGAGGTGTCGCTGACCTCGCTCTCCACGACCGACCACTCCTGCATTCGCGACGTGCTCGGCAGGCTCAACCGTCGCCTGGAGGATACGGGTATTCGCGTGTCTATTCCGTCGCAGCGCCTGGATTCGTTTGGCGTGGATATGGCCGAGTCGGTCGCCGGTGAAAAGAAGGGCGGCCTGACGTTCGCGCCCGAGGCCGGCAGCCAGCGCATGCGCGACATCATTAACAAGAACGTGACCGAGGAGGACCTGGACCGTGCGGCCAAGGCGGCCTTCGAGGCCGGCTGGAACCGCATGAAGCTCTACTTTATGATGGGCCTTCCCGGCGAGCGCGACGAGGACATCGTGGCCATCGCCAATCTGGCCGATCACGTGCTGGAGCTCGGTCGTTCCGTGGTGCCCAAGGCTCGTCGCGGCTCGATTTCGGTGTCGATCTCGGTTTCGGTCTTTATCCCCAAGGCTGCCACGCCGTTCCAGTGGTGCCCGCAGCTCGACTACGACGACGTCAAGCGTCGCCAGAAGCTGCTTATCACGAGCGTTCGCAACCGTGCCGTCCGCGTGCATTACCACGATGCCGAGACCTCGCTCATCGAGGCCGCGCTGTCCCGCGCCGGTCGCGACATGACGCCCGTCATCATCGACGCTTGGCGCTCGGGCTCTCGCTTTGACGCCTGGGTAGAGCATTTCTCGCTCGATAACTGGAAGGAGGCTGCTGCCAAAAACGGCATCGACCTCAATGAGCTCGTGCACCTGCCCTACGAGTTGGACTGGCGCCTGCCGTGGGAGCACGTGAGCCCCGGCTGCACGCGCGGCTTCCTCGAGCGCGAGTACCGTCGCTCGCTCGAGGGCGTCACGACTCCCGACTGCACCCGCACGTCGTGCACCGGCTGCGGAATCTGCCCCACGCTCCACGCCAAGAATGTATTGATGGGTGATCGCGCATGAGTGAGCGCCTGACCGATAACCCCTCGCTCTTTAGGCTTCGTGTTCGCTATGGCAAGCGCGATCGCCTTAAGTACCTGGGCCATCTCGAAGTAATCCATACCATTGAGCGCATCGTGCGCCGTGCGGGGCTTCCCTATGCCGTCACGCAGGGCTTCTCTCCGCACATGCGCGTGGGCTTCTCTTCGGCGTTGCCGGTTGGTACGTCGTCGACCTGCGAGTGGTATGACCTGTTTATGACCGAGTTCGTGGCGCTCGACGAGGCGTTTGAGCGCCTGTCTGCGGCATCTCCGGCCGATCTGGCGCCTATCGAGGCGGCGTACATCGACGTGCGCACGCCGGCGTTGACGGCGCAGCTCACGCGCCTGTCGTATCGCATCGACCTGCACTTGGATCCCGAGGCGCCCGTAAGCGCCGACGAGGTGCGTCGTGCGATCGACACGTTGCGCGCAGACCATGGCATCGACTACGCGCGCGGCAAAAAGAGCAAGCGCTTAGATTTGGATCACACGCTCGTGGGCTATGAGCTCACTGCGGGGGAGCGCCCGGACCATTTGGTGCTCACGCTCGACACCCATGCCGACAACGAGGGCTCCATGCGTCCGGAAATTTTACTTTCTGCGGCTGATGTTTTGTTGCAGGGCTTGACCCCGGGCGTGGATGCACCTATTGTTTCCACCGGTATGCAAGACCTCGTGACCATCTGCTCCTACGATGTCGAGCGTCAGAATCAAGCATGCGAGGACGACGAGGGCCGACTCGTCAGCCCCATACCTGTGCGAACTTGTGGATTTGCTCCACATACTCGTTGACGGGGGTATTATCGCCTGCTACTATATTCGGCTGTTGCACTAACTGATGCATGAAGGGCAAGTAAACATGTACGCAATCGTTAACACGGGCGGCAAGCAGTACAAGGTCGCCACCGACGATGTCATCACCGTCGAGAAGATCGAGGGCAATGAGGGCGACAAGGTCACCCTGCCGGTTATCTTCCTCAACGATGGTAAGAAGATCGTCACCGATCCCGACAAGCTGGCCAAGGCCAAGGTTACCGCTCAGATCGTTGAGCAGTTCAAGGGCGAGAAGCAGCTGGTCTTCAAGTTCCACAAGCGCAAGCGCTATCGTCGTCTGAAGGGTCACCGTCAGCAGCTCACCAAGCTGAAGATCGTGAAGGTTCAGGCTACCTCCCGCGCCAAGAAGGCTGTCAAGGCAGAGGCTGAGGCTGTTGCCGAGGCTCCCGTCGCCGAGTAGATTACACTCGTAACGAAAGAGTAGGTATACACAATGGCACACAAAAAAGGACTCGGTTCCTCCCGTAATGGCCGTGACTCCCGCGGTCAGCGCCTTGGCACGAAGCGCTATGCCGGCCAGACGGTAACCACGGGCACGATTCTCGTCCGTCAGCACGGCACGCACATCCACCCGGGTGAGAACGTTGGCCGTGGTAAGGACGACACGCTGTTCGCGCTGGTCGACGGTACCGTTGATTTCCACAAGGGTATCAAGCACAGGGTCAGCGTACGCCCGCTCGCGAACGCGTAATTCACCCTTCATAGAGCACATATGTGGGAGGCACTTGAGTTTTAGGATTCAAGGGTCTCCCTCTTTTTTGTAGGAGGCGATTCTGTTGTCACAGTTCACCGATATCAGCCGCATTAACGTGTGCGGCGGCGACGGCGGAGCCGGATGCATGTCGTTTAGGCGCGAGGCATTTGTCCCCAAGGGCGGCCCCGATGGCGGCGACGGCGGTCGTGGCGGCAATGTCGTCATCCAGGCCGATGCTCAGCTGTCTTCGCTGATCGATTACCGCTTTAAGCATCACTTTCGCGCCGAGCGCGGCACGCACGGGCAGGGTGCCCGTCGTAACGGCAAGAGCGGCGAGGACCTGATTCTCAAGGTCCCTATGGGTACCGTGGTGCGCGAGCTCGACCCCGAGACGCAGACCCCGATGTTCGAGATTGCCGACCTGGTGCACGATGGCGAGCGCGTCGTCGTGGCGCCCGGCGGTGCCGGCGGCCTGGGCAACACGCATTTTGTGACGTCGGTGCGCCGCGCGCCCGCGTTCGCTCAGCTGGGCGAACCGGCCGAGGAGCACTGGATTGAGCTCGAGATGAAGCTTATGGCCGATGCCGCGCTTGTGGGCTTTCCCTCGGTGGGTAAGTCATCGCTCATTGCGCGCATGAGTGCCGCCCGCCCCAAGATTGCCGACTACCCGTTTACCACGCTCGTGCCGAACCTCGGCATGGTGCGTGCCGGCGAATATTCTTACGTCGTTGCTGACGTCCCCGGTCTTATCGAAGGCGCGAGCGAGGGTAAGGGCCTGGGTCACCAGTTCTTGCGCCACATTGAGCGTACGGCCCTGATCATGCACGTCGTCGACATGACGGGTGGTTTTGAGGATCGCGATCCGGTCGAGGATTACCACATCATCAACCGCGAGCTCGAGCAGTATGGCGCCGAGCTTTCTGAGCGTCCGCAGATCGTCGTTGCCAACAAGTGCGACGCGCCGGGCACGGCCGACAAGATTGCCGACCTTAAGCGTGCGGCGCTCGACGATGGCCATATGTTCTTTGCCGTGTCTGCTGTTACGGGCGCCGGCCTCAACACGCTGATGCTTGCCGTGGGCGAGCAGGTGGCTAAGCTTCGCGCCGAGCTGGCGGTCTCTGATGAGCCGGTCGATCTGCGCGACGAGGAGTGGGAGCGTCGCCGCCTGCAGCGCGAGAAGCGTTTCCGCATTGTCCAGGAAGAGCCCGGTGCCTTCCGCGTGGTCGGTCGTGCCATCGAGCGCATGGTCATCCAGACCGACTGGGAAAACGAGGAAGCCGTCATTTACCTGCAGCATAAGTTTGCGCGTATGGGTGTTGACGACGCGCTCGAGAAGGCCGGTTGCCGTGCGGGCGACGAGGTCCGCATTTGCCAGCGCGCCTTTGACTTTGAGGGCGCCGAGGACTTCTCGGAGTACGAGGAGCTCGAGGATGTTGGCGAGGACGTTGCCGTTGAAGCCATTGACGTGGCCGATGCTGTGGATGAGAGCGTCGAGGTTGTCGATGCGGCGGATGCCGCGGACGATGCCGAGACCTCGGAGGGCGAGTAGGCCATGTCGCTGCGCGGTGGAATCGGTCTGCCCGAGCTTCCTCTAGAGGACGGGCAGGAGTTTAGGCTCGGCATTATGGGTGGCACCTTTGATCCCATCCATTACGGGCACCTGGTGACCGCTGAGCAGGCGCGTGAGTCCCTCGACTTGGATGCCGTGCTCTTTATGCCGGCGGGCACGCCTGCCTTTAAGCTCGACAAGTCGGTGGCGCCTGCCGAGGACCGTTATGCCATGACGGTC
>URWQ01000087.1 GCA_900551635.1 uncultured Collinsella sp.
TCTGTCGTTACCGCCGGCGGGAGCGCCCACCGCGGGCGCGGGAGCCGTGGCCATAGCCGTCTGGGCAGACAGCGCGGCAAGCGAATCGTGCACGCGGGCAAGCTCATCGGCCTGCTCGGAGGTGAGCTGGTAGATGCCATCGGCAGTAGCGGCGTTAAAGGCGTCGAGTGCGTCGGAGGGGCGGCCGGCGGCAGAAAGCGCCTGACCCATGCCGGCGTTGAGCGCACGCGTGTCGTCGCGGGGACCGGCAAAGTCGATAGCCGTGCGGTAGGTCTCCACGGCATCCGCCGGACGGCCGAGCTTAATGAAGCAACGACCGAGCTCGCCGAGTGCGGCGGCAGGAGCCGGATTGGCGCCGTCGAAGGCAGCCTGACGGAAGGCAGTACCCGCGTTGGCATAGTCGCCCGACTGGAACAGCGCGTTACCCAGGCCCAGATAGGCCTTGAACGGCGTGGCATAGGAAGCATCCTGCGTAGCAGCAGAGAACGCCTGGGCGGCCGTCGTGTAGTCGCCCACGGCGGCGAGCGCCTTGCCGCGGTTGGTGAGCAGTGCGCCGCGCTTGCCGTAGGTGCCGTCGTTGAGGGCGGCGGCATAGGCCTCGGCGGCCTCGGCATACATGCCCAGGTGCATCAAGGCGTTACCACGAAGGTGATCGGCCTCGCCCATAATCTCATCGGGAGTTTTTGCCGCCCCAAGCATCTGGGCTGCAGCGGAAAAATCACCCGCGCGGTAAGCGGCGCGGCCCTGTTGGATCAGCTGGCTATTCAAGGAAGTCCCCTTTACTCGTGAACGATCTCAACATGGACGATCTCGTCGCCGGCACGCAGCTGCGAAATCACATCGAGACCCTCGACCGTGGTACCAAAGACGGTGTAACCGGAATCGAGGTTATGCTGGGCGCCCAGGCAGAAGTAGAACTGCGAACCTGCGGAATCGGGGTCCATGGAGCGTGCCATGGCAAGGGCACCATCGACATGGCTGTTGCGCGGATTGGTGGCAAACTCGCCCTTGATGCAGTAGCCGGGGCCACCGGTACCGGGCATGCCGTCGGGGCCCTCAAGACCAGCGGCGACGTCGGCGCCGGACATATCGCGGGTATTGGGGTCGCCGCCCTGGATGACAAAACCGGGCACATAGCGATGGAACTTAAGGCCATCATAGAAGCCCATCGTGGAAAGCTCGCAGAAGTTCGCGACATGAATGGGAGCGCCCTCGCCGTCAAACTTGACCTTGATGGTACCCTTCGACGTCTCGATAACGGCGCACTCGTCGCCGGCAAGCTGATACTCGGGCGTGTAGAGCTCTTTCTTAAAACCAAACATGTGGTTCCTTCCTCGTGCGTTTAAAGCATATTTGTACGAATTGTAGCAATAAGCATGCGCTTACATCAATTGCGCACGTAGGTTATGCCGACTATGGCGAACTAATTTTGGGAACGCTGCTGCGGCTTCCAGGAGCCCACATTGGCGTCGTACTGGTTCAGCGCGCTGTTGCCGCCCTGTGCGATGGGCGCCAGGATCTCGCTTTGGTGGGAACTCATCGACTCGCCATCGGGAATGGCCAGCGAGATATCCCAGCTCTGGCAGATCACGTCGACACGCTCGTACATCCACTCGGCAAGCTGCTTTAAGTGGGCGATGTCGTCCGCATAGACCGTATCGTCCTGATACTTAAGGTTGTTAAGCTCATCTTGCGTCTTTTTGATCTGGTCGCGCAGGGCGTAGGCACTCTGCGACAGCTCCTGGCGGGTGGACAGCGGCGTTCGGAGATAGCCGTTGTTAAAGGAATCGATGACCTCGCCGATCTGGTCCTCATCACCGTAGGACACGATGGTCTGATACAGACCGTCGAGTCTGGTATAGAGCTGATCATCGGTGAGCACGGTTTCTTCCTGGACCACCTCGGCAGAATCGTCCTGCTTGGTATCGTCCTCAGTCGCCTCGCCCTTTTGGCGCGTGGGGAAGGTCGTCTGCGCAGCCTGGCCAAACTGGTCGTAGAAGGCAGGCATGACACCCATGGGATCGGCCGTCACGAACCAATAGGCACCGCCGCAAACGACGGCAAGGACCGCGATGACGATGAGCGGCTTGGGGATATGACGCTTGTGCTTGTGATAGGCGTCCTCGTCGGGATGCACCTTGCGCTTGGGTTTTTGAGCATCGTCATGCAGGGAAACGGGCGTGGGAATATCGACCTTGGGGATACCGAAATCCTTATCGAAAGCCGGCAGCACGCAGGTCTCGTTAGGATCGCCGGCGTCCGAAAGAACCGCGGCAGCCGAGGCGGGGGCGTGAGGCACCTCGGTATCGATCTGCTCTTGCGTTAGGCGCGGAAAGCCCGCCGTGCGGCCCGCTGCCAGGTCGGATGCGGCCGCGTCCTCGGAGAGGATACCCGGAGCAGGGCGTCCGCATTTTGGGCACGTGCGATCATGCGGAGAAAGACGGGCACCGCAGCCCTCACAGAACACGAACTCGGTGTGCTCGGGACCATCGCCCGGACCCACATAGGCGTTGCAGTAGGGGCAGAACGAGGCGCCGTCCTCGATAGTCTTAAAGCAATGCGGGCAGATCACGGCATCCTCTTTTCGAAGCAATTCAAACAATCGAGGTTAGAGCATAACATCGCCACGGCCCCACAGGAACAAGGCACCAATTCAACATCGCCAGGGCGCGTAGCTACTTCTTCTTTTTGCTTGGCATCGAGACTTTGATGCCTTGGGCGGACTTGGTCACACGAGAGCGCTTAGCTCCGGTACTCTTCTTTTTCTTGGGCTGGGCCTGGGCCACGCCCTCGAGTGTGCGGGCCTCGGCCTCGCGAGCGGTGCGATCTTCGCGGCGCTGCGCCATGTCGGCGGCGACGCGCTTGGCAAAACGTTCGGCCGTCGAGCCCGTCGAGCTCACCTTGCCGCCACCGCGACCCAGGCGGACGCGCACACCGCGGCCAAAACCAGTTGCGGCATGACGACGACGCGGCTTGAGCGAATCCATCATCGTGGCGAGCTTAAAGAACACCGAGCAGGTAAAGACCACGATAACAGCCAAGATAACCATCTGGCCCATCGACAGGTTGGCAATAGACAGCAGCTCCGGGAATCCGATAACGCCCACCAGGATGCCGGCGACTACAAACACAAAGAGCACCACACGTAAGGGCGTGAGAGGCTGCGAGATGCGCCAGATTAGGCTGACGCTCGTCGCGCACGACGTAAGCAGGCACATCGTAGACAGCGTGAGCTGGCTAAAGCCAAACACGCGCGCCACAAAGATATCGAGCGCCGCAGCCAAAATGACCGCAATCGACGCCGGCAGTGCACGCTTGAGTACGTTGCTCAAAAACGCACCCTTCACACGAGCATTGTTGGGCTCCAGGCCCAACACAAAGCCCGGCGCGCCGATGCAGAAGAAGTTAATGAGCGTCATCTGGATGGGCTCGAAGGGGTACGGCGGCAGCGCGATACACAGCGCCGCCAGGCCCATCGAGAACAGCGTCTTGGTCAGGAACAGTGAGGCCGAACGCTGCAGGTTGTTGATGGAGCGACGGCCCTCGGCCACCACGGCGGGCATCGAGGCAAAGTCGTTGTCGACGAGTACGATCTCGGCCACGTTACGCGCGGCATCGGAGCCGGCCGCCATGGCCACCGAGCAGTCGGCCTCCTTGAGCGCCAGCACGTCGTTGACGCCGTCGCCCGTCATGGCCACGGTGTGCTCGCGGCGCTTGAGCGCCTGCACGAGCTCGCGCTTCTGCTGCGGGGTCACACGACCAAAGACATGGTAGCGGTCCACTGCGGCATCAAGCTTGGCCGGCGTATCGAGCGTCGTGGCGTCCACATAAGCGTCCGCCCCCGGCACGCCCACCACGCGCGCGATCGACGACACCGTACGCGGGTCGTCGCCACTGATCACGTTGAGGGTCACGCCCTGCTCGTTAAAGTAGCCGATGGTCTCGGCCGCCGAGGTACGAATCTCGTCGCGGATGGTCACAAAGCCCACGGGCTCGGCCTCGCCCACCATATCCCCATCGGGCGTAAAGCCGTCCACGCGCGCCACCACGAGCACGCGGCAGGTATCGGCAAGCTCGGCGACACGGTTCTCGACCTGCGAAAACACACGATCAGAGAGCACAAACTGCGCGGCACCCATCACATAGGAGCCCTGCGCAAAAGAAGCGCCACTCCATTTTTTAGACGACGAGAACGGAATGACCGACAGCGGCTCAGACACCTCGACCGGGCGATCGGCGTAATAGTTGAGCAGCGCCTGGCAGGTCTCGTTGGCATCGGCCGAAGTCGCACGCGCGACGTTAGCCAGCGCAAAATCGAGCACTGTGGTATCGACGGGAACAGCCGCCTCCTCCGAGTCCACGCCAAAGCCAACACCCTCAACAGGCAGCGGGTAGGTGCCCTCGACCTCCATACGACCCGACGTGATGGTGCCCGTCTTGTCCAGGCACAGCACGTCGACGCGCGCGAGCGTCTCGATGCAGTAGAGCTGCTGCGCCAGCACCTTGCGGCGGGCCAGGCGCACCGTGGCGATGGCGAGCACCGACGAGGTCAGCAGCACCAGGCCTTGCGGGATCATGCCCAGCAGGGCGCCCACCGTGGACAGCAGCGCCGACGAAGGCACATGACCAGCCAACAGCTCGGAGAAGCACCACGAAAGCGCGCTATCGCCCGGGGTTCCCGCGGCATCCCACAGCCCACTTACACTCGAGGCGAACAGAGCCAGGCCAAGCGGAATCATGATGATGCTCGCAAAGCGCACGATGGCGTTAAGCGCGTTCATGATCTCGGAATTGACCTTTTTGACGTACTTGGCCTCGTTATTAATTTTGGCCACGTAGTTGTCGGCGCCGACATGGATCACGCGGGCGCGCAGCAGGCCCGAGTCGATAAAGCTGCCGCTCATGAGCTCGGAACCGGGCTGTTTCTTAATAAGGTCGCTCTCGCCCGTCAGCAGGCTCTCGTTCACGAGCGCCTCGCCCGAAACCACCACGGCGTCAGCGGGAATCTGGTCGCCGCGCCCCAGGCGGATGATGTCGTCGAGCACGATCTGGTCCAGGTCGAGCTCCACCTCGGCGCCATCGCGCACCGCGATGGCCTTCTTGGAGGTCAGCAGCGTGAGCTTATCGACCATCTTATTGGAACGCATGGACTGAATGACGCCAATAGCGGTGTTCAAGAACACCACGAACAGGAACGTCAGATTCTTAAACGAACCGGTCAAAATGACCAGGAAAGCCAAGATCACGTTGATCAAATTGAACAGCGTGCAGAGGTTCTCGATGATGAGCTCTTTGACCGACTTGGTCTTGAGTTCCATGTTGCGGTTGATTTTACCGGCGGCGATACGCTCCTCGACCTCGGCGGTTGAGAGTCCGCGCTCGATATCCGTTGCTGCCATACCACGTCCCATCACGTCGCGTCGGTATAAGAAAACCGCCCGGACCATGCGAGGTTCGGACGGTCTTACATTCGATGGTGCCCCATGTTGGATTCGAACCAACGGCCTTCTGCTCCGGAGGCAGACGCTCTAATCCCCTGAGCTAATAGGGCCAACGGTTGGCATTATACCCAAGTGCACCACGGGCTATCAAAATAAAAGAAAAAGCTTTGCAATTCCGAGGAAGACGAGCCGCAACGGCCCACTTTAGAAGGCAAAAGCGAGTCAGATAGTATAAACTCTCATGCACCATATATACACGGCTCGCGATGCGGGCCGTTTTTGCAAAAGTTATCCATCGAGGTGAGAGGCACACCATGATTGCAATTTTAAAGCAGAGCGCCAGCGACGAGGCCGTAAGCCATATCGTCAGCTGGATTGAGAAAAAGGGTCTGAAGACCGATGTCTCGCGCGGCGAGAACGAGACGATCATCGGCCTGGTGGGCGATACGACCAAGATCGACCCGTTCCTGCTCGAGTCCATGGATGTCGTCGAGCGCGTGCAGCGCGTCTCCGAGCCGTTCAAGCGCGCCAACCGTAAATTCCACCCCGAGGACTCCGTCATCGACTGCGGCCACGGCGTCAAGATCGGCGGCGACCAGTTCCAGGTCATCGCCGGCCCGTGCTCCGTCGAGGGCGAGAACCTCATCCGCATCGCCCGCCGCGTGAAGGCCGCCGGTGCCACGATGCTGCGCGGCGGTGCCTACAAGCCCCGCACCTCCCCCTACGCCTACCAGGGCATGGGCCCCGCCGGCCTCGACCTGCTGTGCGAGGCGTCTGCCGAGCTCGACATGCCGATCGTCACCGAGATCATGGATCCACGCGACGTGCAGGTCTTCTTGGACAAGAAGATTGACGTCATGCAGATCGGCGCCCGCAACGCCCAGAACTTCCCCCTGCTCAAGGAGGTCGGCAAGACCCAGACCCCGATTCTGCTCAAGCGCGGTATGTCCGGCACGATCGACGAGCTGCTTATGGCAGCCGAGTACATCATGAGCGAGGGCAACGACAACGTCATCCTGTGCGAGCGC
>URWQ01000088.1 GCA_900551635.1 uncultured Collinsella sp.
AGTTTGCGCCCAGCCCTCGTGGTCCTCGCCATGGTGGTGGCCACAACCGCACTCGTGGTCCTCGCCATGTTCGCCGCAACCGCAGCCTTCCTCGTGAGCACCATGCTCCTCGGGACGATACTGCGACCAGTCAAGACCGGCGGCGATGGCGTCGGCCTCCTCCTTGTAGAGCACCGTGATGGCCTGGGTGCCCAGCTTGGCGCCACCGATGGCATCGAGCATGTCGTAGAGCGTAAAGGCCACGTCGGCGCCGGGCAGCGCAAGCTCGCGGTCGTCGGCATAGGCGAGCGCCAAGCGCAGGTCCTTGATGAAGTGCTCGACCATAAAGCCGGGCTTGTAATCGCCGTCGAGCGCCTTGGGCGCCAGACTCTCCATGGCGCCGGACTTGCCGGTACCGCCCAGAATCATCTGACGGGTCTTCTCCAGATCGAGGCCGCTCAGCTCGGCAAACGCCAGCGCATCGGCCATGCCGACCATGCAGGCGCCCAGCGACACCTGGTTGGCGAGCTTGGCAGCCTGGCCCTTGCCGGCGCCGTCGAAGCAGCAGATGGTTGCCGCAAAGGTGGAAAGGATATCGCGGACCGGGGCAATGTCGTTCTCGGTAGCGCCCACGATAGCCGTAAGCGTGCCGGCGATAGCACCCGACTCGCCGCCGGTGACGGGGCAGTCAAACGCCATGCGGCCGGAAACCTGGGCGGCCTCGGCAATGTCGCGCGCCAGCTCGGGCGAGCTCGCGGTGAGGTCGATCAGGACCGCGCCGGGCTTAGTGCACGCGAGCAGGCCGTCGCCCGCCAGGTAGAGCTCCTCGACCTCGGAGGGATAGCCCACCATGGTAAAGACGACGTCGGCGTTCGCCGCGGCATCTGCCGGCGTATCGGCCCAGACGGCACCGCGCTCAACGAGCGCTGCAGCCTTGGACTTGGTGCGGTTGTTGACCGTGACGGGATAGCCAGCGTCCAGAATGTGGCCGGCGATGGGGGCACCCATAATTCCGGTGCCGATGAATGCGACGGAGAGCTTGTTTGCCATGAAACCTTTCCTTTTGGGTTGGGTGTTGTTACCAGGTTGAATACTCGGTGCCAGCGTTTGGGCTGTGAGTCGAGGGCGATTACGGACGCAGCGCTTGCCTACTGACCGCGCACGCGGCGGGCGATACGGTCGGAAAGCGACGCCTTGTCGGCGCGGTTCTTACCCCAAAACGCGCAGCCCACCATGATGGCGATACCGGCGGGACCGTAACCTTCGTAGAAGCATTCGGTCAGATCGCCGCCCGCATCTTCACCGGTACCCTTGCGGATGGCGGCTTCGAGCCAGTCACCATCCTTTTCGGCATCGGCCGTCATGATGGCGATGGGCATGGTGCGATCGGGCACGTAGTTCTCGCGGAACGACTTGAGGATGGACTTGAGCGCCTTCTTGCGGCCGCGGTTGACGCCGATCAGCGACAGCGAGCCGGCCAGGTCGTAGGAGAGCTCGGGCTTGACGTCGAGCTTTGCCGTGAGCTGCGCCGCCGCGGGAGGAATGCGGCCGCCGGCAGCCAGTGCGTCGAAGCTCTCGAGCGTAAAGTAGCCGTGCACGTAGGTCTTTGCCTCGTTTGCCCAATCGACCAGCTGCTTGGCGGTCAGTCCCGCCGAACGCTGGCGCACGGCCTCGAGCGCCAAGAGCGCACCGGTCGCGCAGGGCAGAGCGTTGTCGACCACGTAGAGCTCAAAGTTGGGATACTCGGCGCGCACGACATCTGCCGCCTGGCACGCGGAGTTGTAGCTCGACGACAGCGCCGAGGTAAAGCACAGGTAGACCGTGGGCGTGCCCTCTTTGGCGCACTCGGTAAAAAACTCGATATAGCGACCGAGCGACACAGCCGAGGTGGACACGCGGGCACCGGCGCGCATGCGGTCGTAGAACTCCTTAGGGCTCATGCTCGACCAGATGTCGTCTGTGCGCTCCTCGCCATCGATAATGAAAGGGAAACCCAGGATATCGACATCGAGGTTCGCGGCGACCTCGGGGCTAAAGTCGCAGCAGGTATCGACGACGATGCGGCAACGGTTCGAATGACCGGCGGATGCGGCCTTGTCCATCAAAGCGACTCCTTACGTAAAAAGGCGGCCACCCGCATGGGATGGCCGCCAACCGTTAACTCATGCAAGTTAACGTATTTTACTCGTCAAGTGTTTCGATGCGGGGCTTGATGATGCCATATCCACCATTCTTACGGTGATACACCACATTGATGAGACCGGTCGTCGCGTTCTCGAACACGTAGAAGTCGTGGCCCAGCAAATCGGTCTGCACCAGCGCCTGCTCCTCGGTCATCGGGGTGACGTCAATAACCTTCTCGCGGACGAGCAGGTCGTCCTCCTCTTCGGGCAGCAGCAGGTCGGCCAGATCCTCGACGCGCTCGACCGGTGCGACATCCGCGGCGCTGGCACCACCCTGGCGGTTGTCCACGACCTTGGTCTTAAACTTGCGCAGCTGGCGGGTGACCTTATCGGCGGAGAGATCGATGGCGGCATACATATCTGCGCCGTGCTCGGCAACGCGAATTACAGAACCGCGGGCACGAACCGTGACCTCGACGATTGCCGGGTTGGGGTTCGAGGGGTTCTTCTCATAACGAAGCACGACGTCGACTGTCATGGGCTCGATGTCGAAAACCTTGAGCGCCTCGCCGATCTTCTCATCCACATGCGCACGCAGAGCATCGGTTACCGTCGTCTTGCGTCCAGAAACCTTGATATCCATACGTGGCTCCAATCTGCCTCGGGGACTTACTGTACTGGCTATGTACCCATTGCCGTGCATTTAATCACGCGAATTCCCAAAGACCCGAATAACGACTGCTTGATACCGCATACCGAAGTCTCGCACTTTTCCGTGACAAAGTGCGCTATAGGAGGGGGCCGGCGGCTTTGTATTTGATCCCGAAAATTGGCTTTGACCTGCTGATTTTATTGGGATGAAAAAGCCGGGCTCCCCCATCGGGGAAGCCCGGCAGTGCGTGTTGAAACCGTGAAGAGGTGTCCTTTCCAACGTATAGGAGACACCACCCCTAGCAATAACTAGCTATTGAGTTTGTTAATGTCGTCGTCGGTGATGGTGCCTTCCTGGCTGGACGATTTGTCCTCGGAGGATGCGGTCTCATTGTTGGAATCGGAGGACTCGCTGCCGGAGGACGTGGTCTCACTGGACTCAGAGTCGCCCGGCTGCACGTTAGCGCCCGAAACCGTCTTAGTGGTGAGGTCGTAGGGCATCGTGCCATACCAGACAGAGTGGACCGCCTCGAGCGTGCCGTCGGCCGTAATACCGTCGAGGGCATCGCTCACGGCACGGCACAGTTCGTCATTGGACGAGAGGCCCGCAACACCAAGCGTCGAGGGCGCCTCGAGCGCACCGGCATAGGAGACCTCGCTCATCAGGCGTGCAAGGTAGCCGCCGGCCGTGGAGTCGCAGATCACATAGTCGACCTCGCCGGACTCGAGCGCCTCAAAGCACTCGTTGATGTTGGAGTAGGTCTTTTGGTTGGCGGTGATGCTCTGCTTAGCAAGCGCCTCCTGCGAGGCCGAGGACGTCTGAACGCCCAGGGTGGACGTGTTAAGGGTATCGGTGGAAACGCTTAGCGACCCACCATCGCTAGTTTTACCGAACACGGAAGTGGCATCGTACAGGCAGGTGCCGAGCGAGCTAATGTCCCCGTCCGTGGAGTTAATCTCGCCGATAAAGATATCGGCCTTTTTGTCGCCGAGCGCGGAACCTGCCGAGGACGCATCGACAAAGGCAACCTTAAGGCCCATGCGGCTTGCGAGGGCGCGGGCGGCGTCGACCGCATATCCCGTGAGCTCGCCGTCGGCGCCCTGCATTGCCTGCGGCGCATCGGAAGTATCGAGGGCGACCGTCAGGGTTCCGGGAGTGACCAGGGCATCGTCCGACACCGCCGGCGTGACGGTCTCGTACTCGATCTGGTCGATCGTGGGAGTCGTGAACGTAGACAGCGGGTTGAACGCGCATCCGCTCAGGCCCAAAACGGCGATGACCGCTGCGGTCCCAGCACCTAACCGAGCCGCGTGCATCAAGCTGCCCCTCACCATGTCCACTACCCTGCCTTCTGTGTCGTATACGATCCGTGCGTTGCGCGGAATATCAGGTTGTTCCCACCAGCTGACCTGGTATTTGACCCCACACTTGCGCACCGGGGTGTTTGCTCGGGAGGCCGCAGCCACCTTCACGACTGGCCCGCTCGCCCGCGAGGCGGTATTGCCCCAAAGAAAGTAGAACGGACGGTGCGGCTTACATCTAGGACGCGCCATGATCGCGCCGCGCGCACGCGGTCGCTTACGTGGATCCCTTTGACCGCGTCTGTCTTGGACTAGGACGGGCATTTCGTCCGTCCGCAACCACAGCCTGGCAGGAACGTAGCGCATTATAGCTAAGTTCAAGCTAAAGTTTAAGGTTAGGGGCGTTATTCGCATCGCGAGTACAGATTTCGCAGGTCGGAGCGGGCTATTCGTGCCCCTATGAAGCCCGGAGCTCCCCTACGGGGAGCTCCGGGGCACCCGTCTCAGGGTGCCGTGGCCAAAAAATAGCAAATATGAGTACTGTTACCAATTTAGTAGCAGGAGTTTTTGGCTCTGCAAGCTGTTTTCACGCTCTATAACGTCAGATTGATGCCAGGATATTCCACATTTGTTTAATAACTTTCTAATTTACCCCATCTTCCAGTCCCAAAATCCCTGATTTTACTGTTACTGAATTTGTAGCAGTACTCATATTTGCTATATTTTGGCCAGAGCATATATCCAACCCCCTGTTTCAGAGCATTGTTAGGCGGGTTTAAGCCCAAAACACGCCCGCAGCGTGTTAAGCAGCGCCTCTTGCTTTTTCCTGCGGGCATCGACACGATTCCGGTACCGCTTTCGCATACGCTGGTGCATGCGCCATGCGAGTGCTTCCATCGCTTCCATGTCACAGAGCATTTCGTTGTTGACCGTCGCGACCTCGATTCCCATAGTAATCAAGCCCGTGTTGCGTTTTTCATCATGGATACGTCCCCTCCGGGAGGAATGGCCCAGCTCACCGTTGTATTCCAGGTCAAACTGGGCTGCTTCCTGATACGCATCGCAAACTGCATGCGGCATCCCCGAGATTGCCTGCGCACGGTCATCGAACTCGATCTTGTAGTCGGTCTTAAAAGGACCACAGGCAAATCCGCCATAGGAAAACGGAAGCGAAAACAGAGCGAGCATGATGCACTCCATGGGCGAGCGCAGGTTTTCTGACAGGTAGGGACACAGGCGCAGCAGCTGTTTGGCCACATTCCCCTTGCATGCCGCGAGGTAATCTACCAGGCAATCGGGTGTCAGCACGGACTCGACCTCAAAGTAACCGACATCTGGCGGCTGGTCTTTGTCCTTTGCCAATTTGTTCACGACAGGCGAGGTGTAGGGAGGCAGATACTTCCCGCGGTCACTCAGCGAAATCTTAGAGCACAGCTCCTGGGCCAGGGCAAATGCCTGGATGCAGCCGACCTCGCGCGCGACGGCTACGCAAAGGGCCTCGGGAGATAGACTGTACACCCCCGGTTCCACCTCTAGAATCGAGCCGGCGGGCAACTCGGAGCATACGGACCAGCTCACGCCAAGAATACGGCGGCGCTGCGCTGCAGACCCTACCAGCAAGCACAAATCCTCTTGCGCCTCGCCGCTTGCGGCCCCAATCCGCACCAAATCGGGAAGATAGATGTCCTCGGTCGAGGGCGACGATGTGCGCAGCACACGGCGCTCTTCATCGGGATTAAGGTCCTTCCAGCTTATGTAGCCCATCTGCCGGCGCTCGGCGCGCATCATGTGTAGCGCCGAGGCGCCAGTTAGGATTACGGAAGCCGCTAGCTGCTCTTTTGTCGGTTTGTTGCACCACCTGATTGTTACCGCCACATGAATCACCCCTACCAAACACGTGCGATAGCAAGGCCATCGACTGCCGCAGCGCCGGCGCGCTTGAGTTCCGCCGAAGCCGCGGCCATCGTCGCGCCCGTGGTGATAACGTCATCGATAAGCAGCAGGTGGCGGCCGTGCACGTCCTCAACCGTCTCATACATGCCTTGGGCACGCTCGCGGCGCTCCTCACGACCGAGTTCGCGCTGGTCGCCATGGCCGTACTTGACCAGGGCGTCCAGCAACGGCACGCCCGACAGCTCGCAAAATGGGCGCGCAATGGCCTCCATATGATCAAAACCACGCCGCCGAAACGCTACCGCCGTCGCAGGCACAAACACCACCGCATCCGCACCGGACAGCACACCTCCATAGCGATCGGGCGCTACGACCTGGGCATGCAGGGCGGTGTCGTAGAGCAGCTCCGCCAGATACGGAGCCAGACGTCGCTCGCCCGCATCCTTGTACGCTTTAATGATGCGCGGCAGCGGATGCGCATAGACGGCGCACGCCAGGCAGCGGTC
>URWQ01000089.1 GCA_900551635.1 uncultured Collinsella sp.
AAGACCCCCGGCGGCGGCATTACCCCCACTGGCGGCTATATTGCCGGTAAAGCCGACCTGGTGGAAAAAATCAGCCACCGCTTTACCGCCCCCGGTATCGGCAAGGACCTTGGCTGCACGCAGGACAGCCTGCGTGATACTTTCCTCGGCTTCTATTACGCCCCCGGCGTTGTGTGTGAAGCACTGAAAACCGCCGTGTATGCCCAGTGCCTGCTGGAGCTGGTGGGTGTGAACCCCGTGCCCCGCTATACCGCCGACCATAACGATATTGTGACTTGCTTTGATTCCGGCAGTGCCGCCGCGCTGCAGGGGTTCTGCGCAGGCATCCAGTCCTGCTCTCCGGTGGACAGCTTTGTCAGCCCCGAACCGGCAGACGAACCGGGCTATACCGACCAGGTCATTATGGCATCCGGTTCCTTTACCGAGGGCTCTACCATTGAAATCAGCTGTGACGGCCCGCTGCGCGCCCCCTACACCTGCTATTTGCAGGGCGGCGTAAACTTTACCGCAGGCCGCGCCGCCGTGCTGAACGCTGTGCAGAAGGCTTTCTTTGCCTGATAGCGGCACAGCAAGGCTGAGCAACAAAAAAAGCAAAACCGTACAAAATGCAAAACGCCCCGGAACACTGGTCAGAATGTGTTCCGGGGCGTTATTTTTTGTAGATAAGCAATCAGCCGTTGCGGACATAATCACGCACAAGGGCCTGCAGCAGATCGTCGCGGTCAATGCGGCGAATCAGCGAACGGGCGTTCTTGTAAGTAGTGATATAAGTCGGGTCCTCCGAAAGAATATAGCCGACCAGCTGGTTGACGGGGTTATAGCCCTTCTCCTCCAGTGCACCGTAAACAAGCTGCATAACCTGCTTGATCTCCTGGTCTTTATCGTCGCGGATAGAGAATACCGCGGTAGGTTCAGAAATCGCCATTAGCAACAACCCCCTTCTGCATCGGGCCTATCAATATCCCACATGCTGTTTCACTCTATTATATACGCATTTGCCGCGCTATGCAAGTGGGTAAGCGGCAGAATAGACAAAAAAACGAACTTTAATCCCGCAAAAACTTGCACTGCTTAAAGGTATATCTGAAAACAAAAGAAATAGACTGAATTTTGGCTTATCAGATACACCCTAGAGCTTACGGCATCACAAAGCCGGGGTCACCGGGCAGGATCAGGTTGTTCTTGGCCAGCATGGCGCGGAACTCTTCCTCCGGCATTTCAAAGGTGATCTCCCGGATCATAGAAGGTTCGTGCAGCAGCACCTGCCACGGTGCGCCGGGTTCGCTCTGCTGCAGAAACAGGATGTTCTCGATTTTGCCGCCAAAGTCCTGCACGGCTTCATCAGCCAGCAGGGCGGGACCGGGCACCACAAAATAATGGTCCACCATGCGGCCATCTTTGAAGTTGTGTTCGATCACGGCAGGAATTTCGTTTTCCGCCTGTTCGGCTTTGTACTGCATGCGCAGCGAAAGAAAATCTGCCACGGTAAGGGTAGTGGGCATAGGCACCTCCGGTGGTTAGGTAGGAGTTAGGAATTATAGGGAACGCGGAATTCCAACACAAATAAAAAATGATGGTGGGAAATTGGCTTAGTGCCATTATACCACATCTTTACGAAGTTGGGATAACGGAAAAAAGCAAATTTCGTGCGCGGCGCAGGGCCGCGGCCACCATCATGGTTGGGATGCTATTTAGGTGTCAAACACACCCGTCAGATAAGCGCAGGATCAGACGCGCAGGCTGGTGCCTTCGCCGGTGCCGGGGTTGGAGTCGAACTCGTAATCATTGCCGGGCAGGATGGCGTTCAGCAGGATGCCGGCCAGGGCAGCAATGGCCAGGCCGGACAGGGTAACGCTGACACCGCCGATGCCGAATGTGATGCCGCCCACGGAGTTAAAGCCCAGAGCGCACACCAGGATAACGGCAGCAATGATCAGGTTACGGCTGTTGGTAAAGTCGACCTGATTTTCCACTACGTTGCGAACACCGATGGCGGAGATCATGCCGTACAGCACAAAGCTGATACCACCGATGATGCCGGAAGGAATGGTGTTGATGATGGCTTCAAACTTGGGGCAGAAGCTCAGGATGCAGGCAAATACAGCGGCAATGCGGATGACCAGGGGATCATAGATCTTGGTCAGGGCCAGAACGCCGGTGTTCTCGGAGTGGATGGTGAGGGAGGGACCACCGAGGCAGCCGGAGAGGACGGTGGAAACGCCGCAGGCGAATACCGAGCGGTCCAGGCCGGGCTCGTGGGTAAAGTCCTTGCCGACTACGGTGCCGACCGCCATAACATCACCGATGTGCTCCAGACAGGGAACGATGGCGCAGGGGGCGATGAGGGCGATGGCTCTCCAGCTGAACTGGGGCAGGGTGAAGGAGGGAACGCCGATCCAGGCGGCCTCTTTCAGGGCGGTGAAATCCACCAGGCCGAAGGGAATGGAGATAATAAAGCCGCCGACCAGCGCGATGATGATGGTCATAACGCGGGTAAGACCCTTGGAGAAGTTATTGACACCAACCGCGATAAGGAAGGTGATGATGGCGATGGGCCAGTTGGCCTCGGCTTCCTGCACACCTACGCTGGCGAGGGAAAGGCCCAGTACCATGATGATGGGTCCAACGATGATGGGCGGGAATACGCGGGCTACACGGTCCTTACCCAGGATCTTGAGCAGCAGGGCAAACAGCAGATAAAAGACTGCCATGCCCAGAATGCCGCCCTGCGCGTAGGGGATGCCCATTTCGCCAACGACGGTGGAAACACCGGCGATGATGGCGAAGGAGCCGCCCAGGAACGCGGGGACCATCCTCTTATCGATGAACTGATAGATGATGGTACCGATACCGGCGCAGAACAGGGTGACGGAAACATCCAGACCGCAGAGGATGGGAACCAGGATAACACCGCACATGGCCAGGGTGTTCTGCAGGCCCAGGATGGCCTTTTGCGGGGTGGTAAAGTTGTCGGAAAGGTCGCCGTTAATGCCGACAATCAGTTCCTTTTTTTCTTTTGCCATGGAATAATACCTCCTCAAATATTATTTAGGTTGGGTTCAGCTTGCGCTGTGGTTGCAGTAGAACTCGGCCGCGCAGGAAAACTCATCCATCGGCATCTTATTGATGATGACGCGGAAGGGGGTGTAAGCCTCGGGACCGGTGCGGATCATTTTATCGCCCACTTTTTCCAGCAGCTCCGCCTTGGTGATGGGGAATTTAATATCCCGCATGGCCAGCACCATATAGTGCAGGGTAAGCATGTAGGGCATTGGTTCCATGATCATTTTTCATCACCTCCGAAAGTATAGGCCTTGTACTGGTTGCGGGTCTCGCCGTGGCCGCCCAGCTCTTTGCATGCGGCGCCGCGGTGACGGAACGAGTACAGGAAGGTATTGGTGGTGCTGCTTTCGTGCAGTTTATCCACCAGGCCGGGGTACAGGTCGGCCTTGAGCAGATAGGGGACCATCATAGGCGCTTCGGTAACGATGTTGCCGTCGGGATTGACGATCATGCTGTTGCCGAAGGCGGCGCAGGCATGCTCCATGCCGTAGCAGTTGGCACCGACGACATAGACCTGATTGCAATAGGCCGCGCAGCGGTTGGTGAGCTTCCAGGGCTCCTCCCAGGGGTTCATGTAGTGGGTGATGCGGACGACCACATTGGCGCCGTTCTCGGGATTGTAGGCAGCCTGGCCGCGACGCTGCTGGCCCCAGGCGCCACCAAAGGGAAAGCCGCCCTCAAAGGGATTGCCATAGCCTGTGTTGCCGGCGTAGCCGCCACCATAGGGCGAAGCCGTAGGAGCACCGGCAAAGGGATTGCCCGAGCGCATGGCGTCGTAGCGCGCACGTTTTTGCTCATCCGAAAGCACGGCGTAGGCCTCGGAAACCTCTTTAAACTTTTCCTCGGCATCCGGCTCTTTGTTGACGTCCGGATGGAGCTTGCGGGCCTTTTGCTGAAAGGCCTTTTGAATATCACGCGAGGTGGCGTCCTTGGAGACACCCAGAATCTCGTAATAATCTTTTTCGTTCATCGTCGCCATGCGCGGCAACCTCCTGCTCACAGCAGCGTATATATTCCGGTAATTCTACCCGAGCGGCCTAAGCTAGATCCCAAAACAGCTCGAACAGAACATTTCCATCGAGCCAGCCCAAGTGTGTCGGCGCCAGACGAGCTCGAACATAGCCCGCGACGACATCTGCCGAAGTGAAAGGTCCCTCATGGACCCCGAGCGTCTCGGGCACCCAAGTGGCAAGACCCAATTCGAGCGCGCGATCGCAGGCAGCTGCCAGCTCATCGGCCGGGATGACACGAGCCGCGCGAACCAAAAGGTCGGACGCGACACCGCGCGTCATGCGACAAGCAAGCATCAGGTCTTCGGCCGCAGCCTCGCGCTGCGACAGATATTCGGCCTCGAACGCCGTCGCGACATCGTCACGTTGCACCAAGCGCACGCGATACGCATCGCCGCGAGCAGGCACGTCGGGAAACAGCCCGGCCAAGCGATCGAAATCCTCGGCGTCGAGCATACCGGCGGCAGAGCGACCCAAGCCCAGATAGCCCTGTCCGGTCCAATAGGCAATGTTGTGGGCACACTCATGGCCGTCGAGAGCGTAGCTTGCCACCTCATACGGGTGATAGCCGGCCGCACCCAGGCGCTCACGCGCCGCGTCCATGCATGCAGCCTGAAAATCCTCGTCGGGCTCGAGCGACTCGTCGCGACACGCCATGCGGTAGAGCGAAGTGCCCTCCTCGAGCGTGAGCGGGTAAACCGACACATGATGCGGCGCCGCCGCCAACACACCATCGAGCGTGCGTTGCCAGCTTACGGCGGTCTGCCCGGGAAGTCCGCACATCAGGTCGCAGGACACATCAAGCCCTGCGTCCTTAACCGTCGTGATGGCAGCGAGCGCCCGATTGGCATCGTGAATGCGACCGATGGCGGAAAGTTCGGCGTTATCGAGCGTTTGCACGCCCAGAGAGACGCGTGTGACGCCAACCTTGGCAAGCGCAGCGGTAAGCTCGGCGGTCAGCGACTCAGGATTGGCTTCGCAGGTAAACTCAACGGGCTTGCACCACGCAGAGATACGCCGGGCGAGTTCTACCAGGCGCTCCCCCGCCAGCGACGGCGTGCCGCCGCCAACATAGACGGTACGGATCTGCGCAAGCGCCCCGACGTCTCCAAAGGCATCAAGGCGCGCATACAACTGCTCAAAATAGGCATCGAGCGCAGCGCTCAGGTCGCACGGAGCAAAACTGCGCGAGTCAAAGTCGCAGTACCGGCACTTTTGGGCGCAAAACGGCACGTGCACGTACAGCGCGGTAACGGCCACCGTTAGGCCTCCAGCGGATGAGAAGGCACCGACTCGCCAGCGGCAAGTGCGGCCTCGCAGGCCACCACATCGCGCTCGATATCATCGACCAATGCCATGAATTCCTCGTATGTGGAGCAACGCACCACCTGGGCGCGCCAGGCCGCAGCATGGGGCATGCCCTTTAGATACCAGCTCGCGTACGTGCGGGCACGCGACATGAGCGGCAACAGCTCGTGCGTGAGCGTCAGGTGCTCGCGCAGGGCATCCAGGCGCTCGCGTGAGGAGCGAGACGGCACCGGCGTGCCATCGAGCGCAAGGGCGCGAGCATCGCCGAACACCCAGGGATTGCCATAGATACCGCGCGCAATGAACACCGCGCTGGCGCCCGAGTTGCGCAGACGTTCCGCCGCATCCTCGGCCGAGAACACGTCGCCCGAACCGATAACGGGAATCTCGACGGCGTCGGCCACCTCATCGACGACCGACCAATCGGCCTGGCCCGTATAGAGCTGCGTGGCACAGCGACCATGTACCGCCACCGCAGCGGCCCCTGCCCCCTCGAGCATCTGGGCAAACGTCGCGGCATTGCGGTCTTCAGCGTAAAAGCCCTTGCGGATTTTTACGGTCACGGGCACGTGCGCCGCGCCCACCGCTGCCTCGACGATCTTCTCTGCCAGCTCGGGCGTGCGCATAAGCGCCGAACCCTCGCCCTTGGTGACGACCTTGCGAGCCGGGCAGGCCATGTTGATATCAATCAACGACAGGCGATCGCCCACACGTTCCTCGACGGCAGCGACAGCGCTCGCAAACTGATCGGGTTTGGAGCCGAAGAGCTGCACGCAGATTTGCTGCTCTTCGTCGGCCGGCAGCACCAGGCGCCAGGTCTTGTTGCTGGCATAGGCAAGGCCCGCCACGCTCACCATTTCGCTGTAGGCAAGATGGGCACCGCGGCGACGGCACATAATGCGATAGGCCGGATCGGTTACGCCGGCCATGGGCGCGAGCAGAACCGGGAATTCCGTTTCCGGGTCAAAAAAGAGCAAAAGTGCCGTCTCCTTTGGGAAGTTGATAAACAAAACCGCTC
>URWQ01000090.1 GCA_900551635.1 uncultured Collinsella sp.
CCGCTGCCGCAATGGGGGCAGGTCTTGCCGTGCTCGACCGTCACGTAGTCGCAGCCGCACGCCTCGCAATGCGTCACGGCCTCGACAGGCTCCACAATAAGCTCCGCACCCTCGGTGATGGACTTTTTATCTGCCGCCCAGCGCCAAGCGTCGAGCAGCAAGTCGGGAACGACGCCCGAGACCTCGCCCAGCAGCAGCGTCACGCTCGAAACGCGACGCACGCCATTGGCGCGCGCCACGTTCTCAACATCGCGAATGATGTGATAAACGATTCCCAATTCGTGCACTTTTTCTTCCGCCGTTCTAACGAACGGCGGGCGATTTGACGCTGCACGAGCCCCAGACGGGCGATCTGCCTTTCAATCGTCGGGCATGGGCAAAAGCCCTATGCCCTCCTCTTTCAAGGCACCTCGCCACGCCTGGGACTCGCTCGCTGTCCAACCGCCCCCTGCGCCGTTCGCTTTCTTGTTAGGTTCTTTTACTTCTTCCCGAATTTGATTTTGATTGCGCGTTTCAAAGCGTACTTGCCGAGGCTTGGGAGCTTTTGCTCGTATTTGACCATCGTTGAGCACTCGGGGCGGTCGCGATCCAGATGGATGGCGTCGAACGCGCACTTGGTGGTGCACAGGCCGCAGCCGATGCACTTGTTGGGGTCGACGATCGAGGCACCACAACCCAGGCAACGGGCGGTCTCGGCGCGCACCTGCTCTTCGGTAAAGGTCTCGACGTACTCGCTAAAGGGCGCAGCCTTCTCGCGGTCGCGGTTAACATGCGCCACCTCGCGGCTCGCGTTGTCATAGCTCTCAATCACGACATCGTCGCGGTCGAGAGCGGTGTAGCGGCGCTGGTTGCGGCCGATGGTGAGCGTGGAGCCCGGCTGCACAAAGCGATGGATGGAGACGGCGGCCTCGTGACCGGCGGCAATGGCATCGATGGCAAAGCTCGGACCAGTATAGACATCGCCGCCCACAAAGATGTCGGGCTCGGCGGTCTGGTAGGTCTGGGGATCGGCAAGAGCACCCTGGCCGCGGCCAAGCTCCACCTTGGAGCCAGCCAGCAGATCGCCCCACACGATGGACTGGCCAATCGACATGACGACACGGTCGGCATCGACACGGCGCAGATCGTTCTCGTCGTACTCGGGCGCAAACCGGCCCTCGTCGTCAAAGACACGCGTGCAGTACTTGAAGGTGATACCGCACACACGGCCGGACTCGTCCAGGTGAACCTCCTTGGGACCCCAGCCGCAGCTGATGTGAGCGCCGTCCTCAACGGCCTCGCGACGCTCTTCCTCGCTGGCGGGCATCTGGGCCTCGCTCTCCAGGCAGAACATCTCAACGTGCTCGGAACCCAAACGGCAGGCGTTGCGCGCGACATCGATAGCCACGTTGCCGCCGCCCACTACGATGGTGCGGCCGGGCAGCGCGTCGATCTTACCGCTGTTGACCTCGCGCAAAAAGTCGACGGCCACGGTCACGTCCTCGGCATCCTCGCCCGGAATACCGGCGAGGCGGCCGCCCTGGCAGCCGATGGCCAAATAAAAGGCCTTAAAGCCCTGCTCGCGCAGCTCGTCGAGCGTCACATCGCGACCGACCTCCACGCCATAGCGGAACTCGGCACCCATCAGGCGAATAATCTCGACCTCGGCCTCGATAACATCCTTCTGCAGCTTAAAGCTGGGAATACCGTAGGTGAGCATGCCGCCCGGACGCTCGTTCTTCTCGAACACGACGGGCTTATAGCCCTTCTCGGCCAGGTAGAAAGCGCAGGACAGGCCGGCCGGACCGGCACCGATAATGGCGATCTTCTGATCGAAGCCGCCGGCACGCGTCGGGGTCACCACAGGCGGGACATAGCGGGTCGCGGCATCCAGATCGCGCTGGGCGATGAACTTTTTGACCTCGTCGATAGCCACGGCGGCGTCCACACGGCCGCGAGTGCAGGCATCCTCACAGCGGCGGTTGCACACACGGCCGCAGATAGCGGGCAGCGGGTTCTCGCGCTTGATGAGTGCCAGCGCCTCGTCATAGCGACCCTGAGCCGCGAGCTTCAGATAGCCCTGAACGGCAACGTGCGCGGGGCAGGCCGTCTTGCAGGGCGCGGTGCCGGACTCGTGCGTTTCGATACGATTATCGTTGCGGTAGTTGGGCGACCACTTAGTGTGATCCCACTTGGTGGCATCGGGCAGCTCCTGGCGCGGATACTCGGGCACCTGTCCGCCGGCCTTTTTGCTGCAGAGCTTCTGGCCCAGCTTAGCGGCACCGGCCGGGCACACCTCAACGCAGCGACCGCAGGCCACGCACTTGTCCTTCTCGACCTTGGCGACATAGGCCGAGCGCGACAGGTTGGGCGTGTTGAACAGCTGCGAGGTGCGCAGGGCATAGCACACGTTGACGTTGCAGTTGCAGATGGCAAAGATTTTGTTCTCGCCGTCGATGTTGGTGATCTGGTGCACAAAGCCGTTGTCCTCGGCCTGGCGCAGGATGTCGTAGACCTCGTCGCGCGTTACATAATGGCCGCGGTCGGTCTCAACCACATAGTCGGCCATATCGCCCACGGCAATGCACCAGTCGGCGGGGTCGTCGGCGCAGCCCTCACCCATCACGCGACGGCTCGCGCGACAACTGCAGGTGCTAGCGGCATATTTGCCATCGTATTTGTCGAGCCAATGCTCGATATGCTCGATCGGCACCGAGGTGCTCGCGGCGTCGATAGCCTTCTCGACCGGAATGACATGCATGCCGATGCCGGCGCCACCGGGCGGCACCATCGGCGTGGCCTTGGACAGCGGTCCCTTGGACGCCTGCTCAAAGAACTTGGCATAGACCGGGTGCTCCTCGAGCTGGCTCACGCGCATGTTGAGGAACTCGGCGGAACCCGGCACCAGCATGGGCAGCACCCACTGCTTGGCGCGCTCGGGGTTTTCCCAGTTGTACTCGAGTAGGCCCGTGTAGCTCATGTCGTCGAGCATCTTCTCGATATCGGCCTCGGGCATGCCGGTGAGCTTGACCATCTCGGGCAGCGTATAGGAACGGCGCATCTTCATCTTGCAGAGCACTTCGGCCTGCTCGTCGGTTGCGGCCTCGGCAAACGACCAGTACTCGTAGCCCAGCAGCTCGTCGCGGTGCAACAGACGGTTGGTGCAGTGCTCGCACAGTTTGACGATGGCCTCGCGCGGATGCTCCGGTATCGGCGGCACGAACTCCGCGCCGATATCGGGCTCGGTATAGCTAATCCCCGGTCCGTTGAGAATCATGGTTGTCCCTTCTCTTGCCACAGCCCGGCGAGACCGCGGCGCCCCTCTTTTTTTGCAGGCCGGGCATGCCCCATGCCGTTCACCCGCCATTAGTTGACATTGTGTCAAAAATAGTATTGACGAACCGTCAACAATATTCAAGACTGTTAGGCGAACGGTCAGGCAAAAGAGGATGAAAGGCGGCAAAACATGGGCAACAACACAGCAGATACCTCTGTGGTCGATGCCGTTCCCGCATCCGATAGCGCGGCAAAGCGCCTGACGGGCGACGAGCGCCGTCGCGAGATCCTCGATGCTGTGCGCACCGTAAGCTCCGAGCTAGGCGTGTCCCACCTATCGGTATCGGCCGTGGCCAAGCGAGCCGGCTGCACGCGCTCGCTGTTCTACCACTACTTCGCCGATATGGACGCCGCCGTCACCGCTGTTATGGACGAGGCAATCGACGGTTTTATCTCCGAACTCGAGCAGTGGAACGCCAACCGCATCGTCGGTGATATCGAGGGCGCACTCGACACCGTCGCCCCGCTCTTTAAGCGCCTGGTCGCCAGCGGCCATGAGCTGCCGAGCACGCTCACCTCGAGCAGCGGCGCGCTCTATGGCGGCTTTCTGCACAACGTGGTTCAGCGCGTGGCGCAATACATTTGCGACACCACCGTGGTGGATTTTGTCGCCCATCATGAGCTACGCATCGACCATGTCTACGAGACGTTCTACACCCTCATCATGGGTCTTTTGATGTATATCCGCACGCACCCCGATGTGCCCGACGAAACGGTCAAGGAAATCATCGCCTCGACACTCCACATCGAGGGCTATACCGCCAAGTATCCGGAGCGCAAGCCCCAGAACTGACGACATTTGGCCAAACTGCCCGCGATCAGAAGAGGGGCCGCGGGCGTGTGAAAGGAGAGCAGCATGCTGTTCGATGTTTGGGGTAGCGATACCCTTATCCACTGGGCCGGCTGGGCCATGGTCTTTATCGGCCTGATCGTGCTCAACGAGGTCGGCCGCCGCACCAAGCTCGGCGCGGCAATCATCTTTGGCGTGGCTCCGCTGGCCATGACCATCTACTGCGTCGCCATCGCCGTGGGCGTTTCGCAGGGTGCCGAGTGGGCGCTCACCAACCCCACCCATGTGTACCAGAACAGCTGGTTCCACTACGCCAAGGTATACGCGGCGCTCGCCGGTTGCTGGGGCTTCATTGCCATTAAGTACCAGTGGGGAAAGATCGGCAAGGCGCATTGGTTCCGCGCATGGCCGTTTGTGATCGTCGCCATCAACATCATGATCGCCGTCGTGTCCGACTTCGAGAGCGCCTATCACTTCTTTGTCCTGGGCGAGTCCACCTGGGTCACCTCCGAAGGTGCCACGCAGCTGGCCGGCTGGAACAACGTGTTCAACGGCATCGCCGGTATCATCAACATCTTCTGCATGACCGGTTGGTGGAGCGTCTACGCCTCCGAGGATCAGACCGACATGCTGTGGCCCGATATGACCTGGGTCTACATCATCGCCTACGATATCTGGAACTTCTGCTACACCTACAACTGCCTGCCCACCCACTCCTGGTTCTGCGGCTTTGCGCTGCTGCTGGCGCCCACCGTCGCCGCCTTTATCTGGAACAAGGGCGGCTGGATCCAGAACCGCGCCTTTACGCTGGCCATTTGGTGCATGTTTGCCCAGGTGTTCCCCTACTTCCAGGAGGAGTCCATCTTTGTGACCCACTCCACGCTCGACCCCGGCGCCGCTACCGCGGTCTCGATCGCCGCACTGGTCGCCAACGTCGCCGCGATCATCTACATCGCCTACCGCGCCAAGAAGCTCGGCCGCAATCCCTACAAGCAGGATGTCTTTGAGGGCACCAGCGATTGGGAGAAGGCTACCGCTCGCCGCGCCAAGGTTGATTACGCTCACGCCGAGTAACATGTTGGTCGCTGTTGGCAGTTGGGCATAGGCCCGCCCGTCAGGATTTTCATCCAATGTCTCGCAGAGCCCCCGGAAAGCGTTTCGCTCGCTTTTCGGGGGCTTTTGTCGTTGCGTCTCTATTCATCTATTCAAAAACATACGCATATATAAAATCGGATTTCAAATCATGCGGCGGCTCTATGGGGTCCCGTTTTTGGGTACAGTGTTGTCCCGATATTGAGCTTGGGGGATATATGAAAGATGAGACGATGGGCCAAGAGGATGCGGCCCAAGATGCAGAAGCGTGTGCCGAGGCCCTGGAGAGCCTAGACCGGATTTCGCTTGACGATGTTGCGTTTGACGATTCGAGCGTTGATGTGCAGGATGAACCGGAAATCGAGGCACAGCCCGATGATCAGGATGCAGGCGACGTTGAGCCCGCCGAAGATGAGGCAGGTCACGAAGACACCGAAAGCGAGGCCGACAACCAGCTCGAATCCGACACGGGCGAGGAAACCGTCTTGCTCGACAGCTTGCCGGCCGAGGATTCGCTGACCCGCGAGCTTCCTGGCCTGGGTTCCGCACCAGCCGTGGACGAGACCATCGCCATGGGCGATATTCCCCTACCGTCCGTTCCTTCGGCACGCGAAGCCGAGGTTCGTCACCGTAAGATGTCGCCCAAGCGCCGCAACCTGATGGTGGCAGGCGTCGTAGCCGTCGCGCTTGTCGCCGGCGGCGCAGGCTATGCCGCTTGGAATGGATACCGGCAAGAGCAGGCCGCCGTGGTTGCCGCAAACGCCCATACCATGATGTCGGTGCAAATTGGCGTACATGCCGCGGGGCTCGACTGCTCAACTGGCTCCAAGATTCCCGTGCAGGTGAGCGGTCAGGATTCCGACGGTTCTTCCGTGAGCGAAACGCTCTACGTTGACGAGCACGGTCGCGGCATTAAGCTGCTGCCCGGCGATTACACGTTCTCCATCGCCGCCTCCCCCACGCCTCACGCCGAGATCCTGGAGGTGGCCAAGGAGATCCTGGCCGCCAAGGGCATCACCCTGGACATCCAGGTTTACAACGACTATGTGGTGCCCAACACCGTGGTGGATGACGGCACCCTGGACGCCAACTACTTCCAGCACCTGCCCTATCTGGAGGACTTCAACGCCGAGAACAACACCCACATCGTGTCCGTCAGCGCCATCCATGTGGAGCCCATGGGCCTGTATGGCGGCCTG
>URWQ01000091.1 GCA_900551635.1 uncultured Collinsella sp.
AGCGAGGTCACCCCCGCCAAAGCCCCCGCCGATCCCGCCATGAAGCGCATCGCCAACGCGCTCGAGGCTCTGTAAGGTAGTCATTGGGGACGTTCTTAAACAACTAGGTGGAAAGGGGGCGCCGCGGATTGGTTCCGCGGCGTCCCCTTTGCGTTGACGTGTCGGTTATGCCTTACAGCTCGTAGAGCGTGGTGAACTTGTCCTGCAGGTAGCTGCAGTAGTAGCGGGCATCGAACGCCATGCCGCATGCGCCCTTGATGAGTTCCGGCGCGTCCTTGGCGCGGCCCCACTGCCAAATGTGCTCGCCCAGCCAGGCGCGGACGGGCGCCAGATCGCCGCTCGCACAGGCGCCATTGAGGTCGACGCCGTCGCGGCACATGGCCGGCACAAACATGGCATCGTAGGCGCTACCCAGCGCATACGTGGGGAAGTAGCCAAACGAGCCGCCGCTCCAGTGCGTATCTTGCAGGCAGCCGCGTGTGTCGTCGGGAACGGGAATGCCCAGGTACTCGTCCATAAAGCGATTCCAAAGCGCGGGGATGTCCTTGGCCGTGGCCTCGCCGGCAAACAGCATGCGCTCAATCTCGTAACGCACCATGATATGCAGCGGGTAGGTGAGCTCGTCGGCCTCGGTACGGATCAGCGACGGCTGAGCGATGTTCACGGCGCGGTAGAGCGTGTCCTCGTCCACGTTGCCGTAGACCTCGGGCGCGTGGCGGCGCAGCACCTCGAGCAGCGGTCCCATAAAGGCGCGGCTGCGGCCCACGGTGTTCTCGAAAAAGCGGCTCTGGCTCTCGTGGATGCCCATGGAGGTGCCGCCCTCCAGGCACGTGCGCGCGTAGGCGGGGTTCACGCCCAGCTCGTACATGGCGTGGCCGGCCTCGTGGATGATGCTGTAGACGTTGGAGATGCAATCGTCCTCGTAGATGTGCGTGGCGATGCGCGCGTCGCCCACCGAGAAGCCCTCGCTAAACGGATGCTCGGTAAAGGCAAGCGTGGTGTCGTCCAGGTCCAGGCCGACGAGTTTCATCAGGTCGAAGCTCATGGCGCGCTGGGCGGCCTCGGGCACGCGGGCGTGCAAAAAGTCTGCAGCGGGCTGCTGGCCGCGCTCGCCGATGGCGTGCACGAGCGGCACGACCGTGGCCTTAACCTCGTCGCAAAACGCATCGAAGCTCTCGGTGGAAAGGCCGCGCTCGTACTGGTCGAGCCACACGTCGTATGGGTCGCGCTTGGGGTCCATGAGCTCGGCCTGATGCTTGAGCTGGCTGACGATTTTGTCCACATAGGGCTCAAAGCTCGCCCAGTCGTTGGCCGCTTTGGCCTTGTGCCACACGGCGTCGGCCTCGCAGGTGAGCCTGGTCCAGGCCTCGGCCTCCTCGGTGGGGATGACGCTTGCCTCGCGCTGGTCGCGGCCGAGCACGCGAATCTCGTCAAGCAGCTGCGGGTCGTCGATCTTTCCGCCGGTGACGGTCTCGCGTGCCAGCGAACGTACAAGTTCGACAGACTTTTCGCTGGTCAGGAGCTTATGGTGCTCGCCGGCAAGGGTGCCCATGGCGTCGGCACGGGCGGCGGCACCGTTGGCGGGAGCAATGGTCGCGCCGTCAAACTCGGCAATCTTGAGCAGGTACTCGCGGGTCCACAGTTTGCCTTCGAGCTTGCGGAATTTTTTGACGGCCTTGTCGACTTTAGCAACCTTGACGCCCTTGGCAGCTTTTGCCACGGCGGCCTTGGCCTTCTTATCGAGTTTCTTTCCCATACCGTATCCTTAATCTCGCAGGCCGAGCGCCGCAGGCGGGTGCGCGGCCAATTTGCACAGCTACCTGCCTTGTACCCAGCGCGAACAAAACGGAACGCGGCGATGCGCTCGCGAAATGTGTTATCCTATAGCCCAATGCGTTGACGGAGAGGGTTTTTGCCCGCCGCGTCGCCGGCAAGAGAGGGAAGGTCATGGGCTGCAAGCCTTCCTGCGGTGGCAAGGGCCAAGCGTTCACTCCCGAGCAGCAACCTCAACGGGCGCGCGGCCGACGGCGGTGAAGCCCCAGTAGGGAAGCCGTGAGCCTCGCGACAAGGGGCGCAGAGTGGGCACGGCGGGCCAGACATCCGCCGGGTCAAACAAGGTGGTACCGCGGAATTCAACCGTCCTTGGGCAATGCACATGCCCGAGGACGGTTTTTTGTTACCGAACCGGGCCGCGCATCTGCAGCATCGGGCGGCGTCAGCCGTCCCGGAGCGCGGATGCGCGAGAGACGAAAGGGAAGACATGAGTCTGATTGATGATCTGGTCAAACTCGAGGAAGAGGCCAAGGAGCTCGTCACTAGCGCCGACGACGCCGCCAAGCTCGAGGCTGCGCGCGTTGAGCTGCTCGGTCGCAAGGGCCGTATCACCGGCCTGATGCGCATGATGGGCAAGCTCGCCCCCGAGGATCGTCCCATGATGGGCAAACGCGCCAACGAGATGCGCCATCTGATCGAGGGCATGCTCGACGAGCGCACCACCGAGATGAAGGCCGCCGCCCTCAAGCACGCACTCGAGCACGAGGCCGTCGACATCACGCTGCCGGGGATCCGTCCGCAGATCGGTCACCAGCACCTGATCAAGCAGATCATCGAGGAGGCCGAGGACATCTTCTGCGGCATCGGCTACACCGTCGAGTCCGGCCCCATGGTCGATACCTCCTACTACAACTTCACCGCACTCAACGCGCCCATGGATCACCCGAGCCGCTCGGCTCGCGACACGTTCTATGTGGTCGACAACAACCCCGGCAGCGTCGCGCATCCCGAGGCTCACGCTCACGGCGAGTCCGACGTGCTGCTGCGCACCCAGACCTCGGGCGTGCAGATCCACACCATGGAGTCGCAGAAGCCGCCCATCTACATGATCTGCCCGGGCACCGTCTACCGTCCCGACACGGCCGACGCCTGCCACCTGCCGCAGTTCAACCAGATCGAGGGCCTGGTCGTCGACGAGGGTATCACCTTTGGCGATCTTAAGGGCACGCTCGACTACTTTGTTAAGTGCATGTTTGGTGAGGATCGCAAGACGCGCTATCGCCCGCACTTCTTCCCCTTCACCGAGCCTTCCTGCGAGGTGGACGTGAGCTGCCACGTGTGCGGCGGCAAGGGCTGCAACTTCTGCAAGCACAGCGGCTGGATCGAGATCCTGGGCTGCGGCATGGTCGACCCCAACGTCCTGATCAACTGCGGCATCGACCCCGAGAAGTACACCGGCTTCGCCTTTGGTATTGGCGCCGAGCGCGTCGCGGCACTGCGCTACGACCTGCCCGACCTGCGCACGTTGATGACTGGTGACATGAGGTTCTTGAACCAGTTCTAGAACGCTTTCTTCTTAGTTGCAGTTTCCGGCTCAAAGCCGCATTTATGAAAGGAGACCAGTTAGATGCGCGTTTCTTACGACTGGCTCAAGACCATGATCGATATTCCGGAGGATCCCAAGACCCTTTCGGACGAATATATCCGTACCGGCACCGAGGTCGAGGCGATCGACACCGTGGGCGAGTCCTTCGACCACGTGGTGACCGCCAAGGTGCTCACCAAGATCCCGCACCCCGATAGCGACCACATGTATGTGTGCTCGGTCGATGTGGGCGACAAGAATCTCGACGCCGACGGCAACCCCGCTCCGCTGCAGATCGTCTGCGGCGCGCAGAACTTCGAGGCCGGCGACCACATCGTCACGGCCATGATCGGCGCAGTTCTGCCCGGCGACGTCAAGATCAAGAAGAGCAAGCTTCGCGGTGTCGTGTCCATGGGCATGAACTGCTCCGCGCGCGAGCTCGGTCTGGGCGGCGACCACTCCGGCATTATGATCCTGCCCGAGGATACGCCCTGCGGCATGCCGTTTGCCGAGTATGTGGGCTCGAGCGACACCGTGCTCGACTGCGAGATCACGCCCAACCGCCCCGACTGCCTGTCCATGATCGGCATGGCCCGCGAGACCGGTGCCATCTTCGATCGCGATTTCCACGTTGAGCTGCCCGCCATCAAGGCCGAGACCGGCCGCGCGACTGACGACGAGCTTTCGGTCGAGATTGCCGACGAAGGCCTGTGCGACCGCTACGTCGCCCGCATCGTGCGCAACGTGAAGGTCGGCCCGTCGCCCGACTGGATGGTCAAGCGCCTCAACGCCCTGGGCGTGCGCCCGCACAACAACATCGTCGACATCACCAACTATGTGATGATGCTCACCGGTCAGCCGCTGCACGCCTTTGACCTGTCTACCTTTGCCGAGCGCGATGGTCATCGCCGCGTGGTGGTTCGCGCCGCCCAGCAGGACGAGAAGTTCACGACCCTTGACGGCGAGGAGCGCACGCTCGACGCCGGCATGGGCCTTATCACCGACGGCGAGCGTCCCGTGGCGTTGGCCGGCGTTATGGGCGGCATGGATTCCGAGATCGAGGACGACACCGTCGACGTGATGGTCGAGAGCGCCTGCTTCAACGCCGGTCGCACCTCGCACACCAGCCGCGACCTGTCGCTGATCTCCGACGCCTCCATTCGCTTTGAGCGCCAGGTCGACGAGACCGGCTGCGTGGATGTCGCCAACGTTACCTGCGCGCTCATCGAGCAGATCGCCGGCGGCGAGGTCGCCCCCGGCTATGTGGACGTGTTCCCCGCGCCCAAGACCATCGACAGCATCAAGCTGCGCTTGGCCCGCGTGCACGCCATCTGCGGCGCCGACATCGAGCCCGACTTTATCGAGCGCTCGCTCACCCGCCTGGGCTGCACCGTCGAGCGCGACGGCGAGGACTTTATGGTCACCCCGCCGAGCTTCCGTCCCGACCTGCCGCGCGAGATTGACCTGATCGAGGAGGTCCTGCGCCTGTGGGGCATGGGTCGCGTCACGGCGACCATCCCGGCTGCCAAGAACCACATCGGCGGTCTGACGCGCGAGCAGAAGCTTACCCGCAAGGTCGGCGAGATCCTGCGCGCCTGTGGCCTCAACGAGACCACGACCTTTGGCTTTGCCGCCCCGGGCGACCTGGAGAAGATCGGCATGTCCACCGAGGGCCGCGGCTGCCCCGTGGTGCTCATGAACCCGCTGGTGGCCGAGCAGACCGAGATGCGCCGCTCGCTGCTGCCGGGCCTGCTGCAGTCTGTGGCCTATAACGAGGCCCACGGCACGCCCAACGTGCACCTGTACGAGGTCGGCAGCCTGTTCCACGGCCGCGAGAACGCCAGCCTACCCAAGGAGACCAAGTCCGTGGCGGGTGTGCTCTCGGGCCAGTGGAGCGAGCAGTCTTGGAGCATGAAGTACCGTAAGCTGCGTTTCTTCTTTGGCAAGGGCATCGTCGAGGAGCTGCTCGCCCAGCTGCGCATCGAGAAGGTTCGCTTCCGTCCCGTCGAGGGCGAGGGCTATGCCTTCCTGCAGCCGGGTCGCGCCGCCGAGGTCCTGTCCGGCGGCACCGTGCTGGGCTGGGTCGGCGAGATTCACCCCGAGGCGCGCGAGGCGATGGGCATCGATGAGGTCGTCGTTGCCTTTGAGCTCGATCTGGACAAGCTGATCAAGGGCGCTCGCAACCAGGAGAACTACCGCGAGTTCTCGCAGTATCCGGCTGTTGAGCACGACCTGGCTATCGTGGTCGATAACTCCGTGACCTGCGAGGATCTTGAGCGCCGCATTACCAGCGCCGGTGGCAAGCTGCTCGAGGGCGTGCGCCTGTTCGACGTCTACCGCGACCCGGTCCGCGTGGGCGTGGGCAAGAAGTCCATGGCCTTTGCGCTTACGTATCGCTCCGACGACCACACACTCACCAGCGAAGAGGTCGAAAAAGCACACCAGAAGATCGTCACCAAGGTGTGCAAGGGCGTAAACGGCGAGGTCCGCGGATAGGTCCTGCACTGGGATATGGGTCGGCGGTGGCTGCCGCCGAGTCCTACGTGACCGCTATGCTCGGTATGAGGCACCGTTGAGCCTGTATATATGACACGCGCATTACATAACGGCGTGCTGCTTTGTCGGCAGTGCGCCGTTTTGCTATGATAGCCCGCGTCGTGTTACGAATTTGACAATACGTAACACTGTCAAGGTGATTTAAGCGGCGTTGCAATTCTGTGCGCCGACAACCGGGAGGCGTACATGCACATTCCAGATAACTATCTGTCCCCGCAGACCGATGCCGTCATGGCGGTGGCGATGGTGCCCGTTTGGGTTCACTGCATCAAGAAGGTGCGTGCCACGCTCGATCGCGAGCATATGGCGTTCCTGGGCATCTGCGCCGCATTCTCCTTCTTGCTCATGATGTTCAACGTGCCGCTGCCCGGCGGCACCACAGGTCACGCCGTCGGCGGCGCGCTCATCGCGCTGCTGCTGATCGTGCTGGCGGGTCTGGCGGGCGTGGGTGCGGTGCTGG
>URWQ01000092.1 GCA_900551635.1 uncultured Collinsella sp.
GCGGGCGGCGCTGCGTCTGACGGGGTGCAAGAACACAAGCCGGGCGCGCAAGATTGGCGACGAAGAAGTTGAGGCCCTCGACTGGGGCATGACCTTTAACGTGGGTCGCGAGGTTCCCGATGACGTGGCATATCTGGGTATTCGTGCGAGCTACTTCCATGTGGACAACCGTGCCGAGCGGGGTCGCAACAGCTACGATTTGCACGTGGCGCGCGTGAGCGATTCGCGTTTTGAGCGCCTGGTGCTGTTGGATGCGCCGCGGGCCGATGCGCCCACGCGTCTGCAGTGGAAGGTCAACAAAGTGGGCATGCCTGTCGACGAGCTACCGCAAGCAGGCGAGACGCTGCGCATGCATTTTGATGCCAGCAGGATCCATTTGGTTTGTCGATAGCGCCGGGTAATGCCGTCGGGGATATAAGCCTCGGCGGCTTTGTTTTTGCCGTTCGTCGAATGGGGAATGACAAACTCTTATCAAGCAAGATAATTATTTATTAAACGTCGGTACACGACGTTGTCGTACGAATGTCAACGGTGTTCGCATGGTCGATGACCGTTGATATAGTTGACCTCAACTGGTTAAGGAGGGTGCGCACATGCCGCAGACGACATACATTCGCCGCGTTGCCGCGCGCGCCCTGTATATGGCTCGGAGCCGCATATGAGCGGGTATGTTCACGGCTCCGGGAGAGACGACGCACAACTAAATAATCGACCGCAAAGCAGGTTCCCTAAAATTCCGGGCTTGAGCACGGCTGGGCAATCGCCGTCCGTCGTGCATCGATACCGTTGTTATCCGATTTTGGTTCGAGAGGGGAACCGTCATGGCTGAAGAATTTGATTTCCATCCGATGTGGGAGAGCCTCGGCATGAATCTTGCCGACCACGACATGCTGCTGGGCGCCGTGGGCCAGATGTACGGTGATATGTTCCTGACGCAGAACAATCGCCCCAAGTCCACGTCCTACCTGGATTTTGTCGCCACCAACATCCACAGCGGCCGTATTAAGGAGATGCTCGACAAGAAGGAGGCCGGCGAGGCCACCAAGATCGTCGGTTCGTTCTGCGTGTACGTGCCCGAGGAGATCGTACTTGCCTGTGACGGTATTCCCGTGGGCCTGTGCTCGGGTGCCGATTGGGCAACCGATAAGGTCGAGGAGCACCTGCCGCGCAACACCTGTCCGCTTATCAAGAGCTTTGCCGGCTTTAAGCTAGGCGAGGTCTGCCCCTACATTGAGTCGAGTGACTTGGTGGTAGGCGAGAACACCTGCGATGGCAAGAAGAAGGCCTACGAGTTCTTTGCAACGCAAAAGAACATGTACGTCATGGATATTCCCAATGTACACGACGAGTCGACGCTCGTGACCTGGAAGGCCGAGGTCAAGAAACTCGCCGCCAAGATCGAGGAAGAGTGCGGCGTCACGATTACGCCTGAGCGTCTGAAGGCCGCCATTCACGCCGTCAATGAGAAACGCCGTGCCCTGCATCGCCTGGCTGCGACCCGCGCTGCCGATCCGGCGCCCATCAGCGGTCTCGATAGCCTGCTGACCGTTCAGGCCGCCTTTGTGGACGACACGCCGCGTCTGACCGGCGCCATCAACGACATGGCCGCCGAGTGCGAGCAGCGCGTTGAAGCCGGCGAGGGCGTGGCGCCCAAGGGCACCAAGCGCATCCTGTACACCGGTACGCCCATGGCCGTGCCCAACTGGAAGCTGTTCAACCTCATCGAGAAGGCCGGTGGCGTCGTGGTGGGCGAGGAGTCCTGCACGGGCTCGCGCTACTACAAGGATCTGGTCGACGAGTCCGGCGAGACGGTCGACGAGATGCTCGATGCCATCGCCGAGCGCTACTTCAAGATCAACTGCGCCGTCTTTACGCCCAACGACCAGCGTATGAAGGACATTGTCCAGATGGCGCACGACCTGCATGCCGACGGCATCGTCGACGTGGCCTTGCAGTTCTGCACACTCTACGAAATGGAGTCCTTCGCCGTGGAGAAAGCTGCCGAGGAGGCCGGCATTCCGTTTATGCACATCACCACCGACTACGCCGGCGAGGACGCGGGGCAATTGCAGACGCGCATTGAAGCTTTCTTGGAAACCATTTAGGGCTATCCGTCTCGGTGACTTCCCCAGGCACCCGATCTTGCCGTTCAAACCGTCGCTTGCGTACCAAAGTACGCGGTGCTCCTCATTTACGGCAACCTCGGGCACCCGGGAAAGCTGTTTCCTTGGTTGGTTAAAAGGTTTAGGAGTTATATGTCGGAAAATATTGAGCAGCCGTTGCCGCGCACGTTTGAGGAGTTCAACGAGCAGCGCAAGGCGGCGTTTATTCGCGTTAAGGAATATAAGCAGGCGGGTAATCGCCTGGTCGGCTTTTTGTGCAGCTATACGCCACTCGAGATTATCGATGCCGCGGGGGCCGCAAGTGTCGCTCTGTGCGGTACGTCCGATGAGGTGATTCCCGAGGCCGAGAAGGTGCTGCCGGCAAACCTCTGCCCGCTCATCAAGTCGACGTACGGTTTTGCCTATTCGCAAAAGTGCCCGTTTACGTACTTTAGCGACATGATCATCGGCGAGACCACCTGCGACGGCAAGAAGAAGATGTACGAGCTACTCAACGAGCTCAAGCGCACGCACATTCTGCACCTGCCGCAGGGTCGCGATCGCGCCTACGAGCGTGAAGGCTGGTACGAGGAGTGCCGCCTGCTCAAGGAGGAGCTCGAGAACTTCTACGGTATTACGATTACTGATGACGACCTGCGCGCCGCCGTCCGTCGTCGCAATCGCCTGCGTGCTGCCCAGCTCGAGATGTTTGCGCTGCAGGCCAACCAGCCGGCGGCCATGAGCGGCGTCGACCTGATGAGCACCATGTTTGCCGGTACGTTCAGCTTTGATATCGAGGCCTATACGCAGCAGCTGGAGCAAAAGGTTGTCAAGCTGCGCGAGGCCTACGGCGCGGGCGAGCGCCCGGTTGCGGCGGATGCCAAGCGCATTCTGATCACCGGTTGCCCGGTGGGCGGCGTGATCAATAAGATCGGTCGCACCATCGAGTCCAACGGCGGTGTGGTCGTGTGCATGGACGACTGCTCGGGCGAGCGCACTGCGGCCATGATGATTGACCCGGAGGCTCCCGACATCCTGCGCGCCATCGCCGACCGCTACCTGGATATCAACTGCTCGGTCATGACTCCCAACGACGGTCGTATGGAAAACACGCTGGCCATGTGCGAGAAGTATCACGTCGATGGCGTAGTGGAGAGCGTGCTCCAGGCGTGCCACACCTTTAACGTGGAGAGTGCACGCATGCAGGAGGCCGTCGAGGGTGCGGGCATTCCGTATATGAAGATCGAGACCGACTACAGCAACGGCGACATGGGCCAGATCGAGACTCGCATCGCCGCCTTCATCGAAACCCTCTAGCTTCCTCAGGCACCGGATCTTGCTCCTCAAACCGTCGCTTGCGTACCCAAAGTACGCTGCGCTCCTCTTTCGGGGCAATCTCCGGCACCTGAGAAACCTAGAGCTAAGGCGCCTGAACACGCCGCTACCTTTGATGTTTAGATTGGGAGAGAGCCATGATAGGGATCGGGATCGATATCGGGTCTACGGCGGCTAAGGCTGCTGTGGTCGATGGGGAGGGTTCGGTGGCGTGGACGTGCGTGCAGCCAACCGGGTTCTCCTCGGTCGATGCTTCCGAGCGGCTGCGCGAGGCACTGGCAGCGGCCGGCTATGACGTGACGGGCGACGATGTGCGCGTGATCGCGACCGGCTACGGTCGTGTCGCCGTGCCCTATGCACACAAGGTCGTGACCGAGATCTCCTGCCACGGCACCGGTGCCGTGTACCTGTTTGGCGACCACGGCACCGTGATCGACGTGGGCGGCCAGGACACCAAGGTCATTCAGCTTAAAAGTGGCCGCGTGTCCAAGTTTGCCATGAACGACAAGTGTGCAGCCGGCACGGGGCGCTTTTTGGAGATCATGGCCGATCGCCTGGGCATTTCCCAGCAGCAGACGGCCGATCTGGCGCGTTCCGGCGAGCCCACCAAGATCAGCAGCATGTGCACGGTGTTTGCCGAAAGCGAGGTCATCAGCCTGATCGGTCGCGGTGAGCCGCGCGAGAACATTGCGCGTGGCGTGATCGACAGCGTGGTCTCGCGCGTGGCGACCATGGCCGGGCAGGCCGCGGGCGCCCCGTACTACCTGACCGGTGGCCTGTGCGAGAACGCCTTCGTGGTGGAGCGGTTGGGCGAGCTGCTGGGGTCGCCGGTGACCACCTCGCCCCAGGCCCGCTTCGCCGGTGCCATCGGCGCGGCGATTCGCGCACAGGCGCTCAATTAATGCATCCGCCGTAGGCTCGCATTCATGCGTATACTGGGAGAAAATGATTGACCGATGAGAGGAGGTATCGATGGCTGACGATCAGATTAAGCTTACGTCTATGACTGCCGCGAGCGGTTGAGCCGCTAAGCTGGCTCCCGGAGCCCTCGCCCAGGTCCTGGGCGACTTACCCAATGTGCATAACGACAACCTGCTCGTGGGGTTCGATACCTCCGACGATGCGAGTGTCTTTCGTGTTGGCGAAAACCTGGGCCTCGTGCAGTCCGTCGACTTCTTTCCACCGATGGTCGACGACCCGTTCCTGTTTGGCCAGATCGCCGCGGCCAACTCGCTGTCGGATATCTACGCCATGGGCGGGCGGCCGAGCCATGCCATGAACCTGCTGTGCATTCCGAGCTGCCTGGGCGTCGAAGTTGCCGGCCAGATTCTGGCGGGCGGCGCCGACAAGTGCGTCGAGGCGGGTTGCTCCATCGCGGGCGGTCACACCATCAACGACGACGAGCCCAAGTACGGCCTGTCCGTGAGCGGTTTTGTGCCACTCGACCGCATGCTCGCCAACAGCGGCGCGCGCGTGGGCGATGCGTTACTGCTGACCAAGGCGATCGGCTCGGGCATCATCACCACGGCCATTAAGGGCGAGCTCATCGAGCAGGACGAGGCCAGCCGGATGTTTGATTCTATTCGCACCCTCAACGAGGCTCCGATTCGTCTGGCCGAGGGACTTGAGCTTCACGGCTGCACCGATGTCACGGGCTTTGGCCTGATCGGGCACGCGTGCGAGATGGCCGAGGGCTCGGGTGTGCAGATTGAGCTTACGTCGGGAGCGGTGCCGCTCTTTGACCAGGTGCTCGACGTGGCGCGTCTTGGCATTATCCCCGCCGGTGCCTACCGCAACCAGGACTTCTTTGGCTCGCGCGTGGCCGCCGACGAGGGCCTGGAGCCGGGCATGCTGGATGCGCTGTACGATCCGCAGACGTCTGGTGGCCTGCTTATCGCGGCACCTGCTGCCGATGTGGATGAGCTTGCGCGCCGCCTGCATGCCGAACTACCTCCAACGGTCGCGCCGCTCCCGACCCCGCCCGCGGTCGGTCGCGTGTGCGAGCCGGTGCCAGGCGGTCCTGCCGTCCACGTTGTCCGTTAACGACACGTTTATTGAGCTATGTACCGTTTTAAAACGATTTATTCGAAAGGAAAAGCTATGTCTACCAAAATTGAAGTCAATGCCATGGGCGATGCCTGCCCGCTGCCCGTCGTCAAGACGCTTAAGGCACTCAAGCAGCTCGTTGGCGAGGGCGCCGTGGTGACCTCGGTCGACAACGAGACCGCCGTCAAGAACATCTCCAAGATGGCGCAGGAGAAGGGCTGCACGGCCTCGGTCGAGAAGGTTTCTGACGCCGAGTGGCACGTGACCGTGGCGACCTCTGGCGCCGTTGCCGTGGCTGATCCCGAGCAGGATGGTGCTGCCTTCTGTGATGCCAGCGCCGGCAAGGGCAAGCTCGTCATTTCCGTCTACACCGACTGCATGGGCCGCGGCGACGACGAGCTGGGCCACAAGCTCATGAAGGCGTTTATCTTTGCCGTGACGCAGCAGGAGGAGCTGCCCGCGACCATGCTGTTCTACAACGGCGGCGCCAAGCTCACTGTCGAGGGCTCGCCGGTGCTCGATGACCTGAAGGGCCTGGCCGAGCAGGGCGTCGAGATCCTTACCTGTGGCACCTGCCTCGACCACTATGGCATTAAGGATCAGCTTGCAGTGGGCGAGGTCACCAACATGTACGTGATCGTGGAGAAGATGGAGCAGGCCGTGCGCGTCGTGCGCCCGTAGCGTATTGGTTGGAGTTGCCATGAGGGAGAAGCGCCCGGCGCTTGTCATCACGTTTCCCACCACGGCGGCCGCCATGGGTTGCGAGTCCCTGTGCATTGAGCGCGGCCTTCCCGGGCGAACGATTCCCGTGCCCGGGGAGGTCGCTGCCGGCTGCGGTC
>URWQ01000093.1 GCA_900551635.1 uncultured Collinsella sp.
ATGGGTATTGGCACGACCCGCCAAGGCTTGCCCCCCCACCGCCCCAGCCGTAAAGAACGACTGCAGGCCGAGCAGCTTGTAAGCTGCCTGCGCGAGCACGTCCAGACCGGGCTGCTCCAGGCCCAGGCTCTCCAGGTAGTCGGCGGCATCCTCGGGATCGAGCTCGGAAAGCTCGGCCTCGATCTTGGCGCAGATCGGCAGCGGCTTGACGCCATCAATGGGCGCCAGGTCCTCGTTGAGCATGTCCTCGTCTACGTTGGCCACATATAGGATGGGCTTCATGGTGAGCAGGAACAGGCCCTTGGCGGCGGCACGCTCCTCGTCGGTCATCTCCATGGACGCGGCGCGCTTGCCTTCGTTGAGCCAGGCAAGCAGGCGCTTGGCGACCTCAAACTTGGGCATGAGCTCCTTGTCGCGCTTGGCCTCCTTCTCGAGCTTGGGCAGCTGCTTCTCAAGCGTGCCCATGTCGGCCAGGATGAGCTCGGTCATGATGGTGTCGGCATCGCCGGCAGGATCGACGAACTCGCCCGTGCGGCCCACCTCACGCATGACGTTTGGGTCCTTAAAGTAGCGCACGACCTCGCAGATGGCGTCGGTCTCGCGAATGTTGGCCAGGAACTGGTTGCCCAGGCCCTCGCCCTCGTTAGCGCCCTTCACCAGACCTGCGATGTCGACGAACTCGACCGTCGCCGGCACAATACGACCCGGGTTGACGATGTCAGCGAGCTTTTGCAAGCGGCTATCGGGCACATCGACGATACCCACGTTGGGGTCGATCGTGGCGAACGGGTAGTTGGCGGCAAGGCCGGTCTTTTTGGTAAGCGCGGTGAACAACGTCGACTTGCCCACGTTGGGCAGGCCCACGATACCGATGGAAAGGGACACGACAGCTCCTTTTGGTACAGGTACTTCAAACCGTATAAGTATAGCGCCGCCGCAGCATCCGGGCGAATCCGGACACCACGACGGCGCAAATGAAGCAGAGATAGGGGTCGCTGACTAGTCCGCGAGCTTTTCTACCTGATCGAGCATCTTGTCAAGCTTGGCCTTTGCCTCGGCCTTGACCTTCTCAGCTTCTTCGTGAGCCTTGGCCTTCTGGGCGGCCTTTTCCTCGGCTTCGGGATCGACGACGACCAGATTGGACGCGTCATGCTCAACCAACTTGAGCGCATGTTCGGGACACACCTTGACGCAGGCGCCGCAACCCAAACAATACGTGGACTCCAACGCAAAGCGGCCGCTTCCCACCAGATCACAGGCAAACGTGGGGCACACGTTGACGCACTCGCCGCACGACGTGCACTTGTCAAAATCGCACTCCGGCGTGCTCACCTGCATGTTCTGGGCAAGCTCGGGATGGTTTTGCAGTGTCGAGAGCACCAGCTGCCGCCCGTGCGTAAGCGTACGGCGACGCTTGGTCGTCGTGGTGCCGCACATGGTGTTGAGCGTGCGCTCGAGCTGGGTAATCTGATGGCGATGGGCCTTGAGCTTTTGCGTCACCGAGGCCAGCGCCGCCGTCGCCGGATTGAGCTTGGTCACCGTCAAGCCCGTGGTGCGGGCGATCTTTTCCATGTACTCCTTGCGCTCGTACTCGCGGCGCTTATGGCATTTGAGGCTCTTGGAGTCGACCTCCAAGCCCATACCCGTGCCGGACCACTCCTCGGCCTTCGCAATCGCCTCGCCCAGAATGTCCTCACCGCCGGTGTTGCGGCATTTATCGCACACGCCCAACGGCAGGTACACACTCACGTTGGGATAGTCGGCCAGTACCGAAAACCAAGTCTCGGCCGTAATATCGCCCACGCAGGCGACGACGACCTCGTTTTCGCGCGGCATGCGCTTAAGGGCACGCGTGCAGGTGACGTAGGCGGTCTCGTGGCTCGTAGCCGCCGAGACAATGTCGTCGTAGACGTTTTTGGGTGCAAGGCGCGGAGAGATGATCGCCTCCGTCGGGCAGGCAGCGGCGCACAGGCCGCACTTGCGACAGGAGTCGAGGATCTCGATGGAGTCTTCCTCGACCTCGATAGCGTTGACCGGGCACACGTCCATGCACGCGGTGCAGCCGCTCTTTTCGTTTTTGCAGGTCAAGCACGGAATGGTGTTGCCGCGCGGACGCTCCTTGTAGTCGGCAGGATTCCATTGCGGCGCCGACGGATCGAGTGCATCGGTCACACCGCCAAGCGGGTTTTTAAGAAAGTCGAAACCCTTGCTGATCTCGATAATGTCATCAAACAGATCGTGTTCCTGCGCCATGCGCGGCCCCTCCCTGAGCAGTGCAAACAAGCAAGAGATAATGATACGCTATCGGCCCATGCCTCGGGCAAATTACACGCGGAGCATCTTTGCGGCAAATAGTCTATGGCCTATCGCCGCCTCGATTGCACAAGGTCAATCAAGCGCCAAGCTATGCCTCGCACATGAGCTGCACGAGCTTTTGTTTGGTCACCTTGACCTGCTCGTTGGCCATGTTACGCTCGTTTCTAAAGACCGCATTTGCAACACTCTGCAGATCGGCATCGGAAATCTCGCTGCACGGACCGTCCATCGACGCCGCCGTGGGGCATACGCACAACGGCAACTCGGCATAAAACGCAACGGCCTTGGCGATATCGAGCATTTTGCCGCCGCCAATACCCACTACCATGTCGCAATACTCGGCCTGGGCTTCCTTAGCCATTTCGACAACGGCCTCTTCCGTACACGGACCGTCATAAATCTTAAAGAACGGCTCGCTTAGATCTTCGTCCAGAAATCCATCGACGATCTGCCTGCACAGCCGATCCTCGGTGCTCTGGTCAAACAAGACATAGGCAGCGCAGCCCAACCATGACAAATACTTGCCTTGACGCGAAAGCTCCCCCGGTCCCTGAACATACCGACCGGGACCGCCATAAACCATAGGAAGCGCCATACGAGAATCCACCCTTCATCAAGCAACGATTGGTGCAAAGTAACCTGACCCCTTTGCACCATAGCAAAAAAGGGGCAAAGCCATCTGCTGGCTTTGCCCCTTCCTTAGCTTGATCTACTCATCCATGAGATAGTAGTGGCCCAGTGCGTCAGCACCCAGAATGGCGTTTGCGACCATCTCGGGCGTCACCTCAAAGGGCATGTTGCACATGGTGTCCTCGGGCGCGCATGCGGCCTCGGCAACAATCATGGCCTGCTCGCGCGTAAGCTCGGCAACGCCAAGTTCCTTCATCGTGACCGGCAGGCCAAGCTCAATGCAGAAGCCCAAGACTTCCTCGAGTTTCTCAGTCGGGGCATCCTCGAGTACCAGCTGGACGATAGTGCCAAAGGCGACCTTCTCGCCGTGATACATGCCGTGGCACTCGGGCAGCATCGTCAGGCCATTGTGGATGGCATGAGCAGCAGCAAGGCCCGAGCTCTCAAAGCCAATACCCGAAAGCAGCGTATTGGCCTCGATGATGTGCTCGACGGCGGGCGTGAGCGCACCCTTCTCCAGCGCAACCTTGGCCTTGACGCCATCGGCCATGAGCGTCTCATAGCAGAGCTTGGCGAGCGCCAGGCCGGCCATGCCGCCCTTGCCGCCAGCGCAGGTGCCGCCGTCGGCATCGTGCGTCGCCTGGGCCTCGAAATAGGTTGCGAGCGCATCGCCCATACCGGAAACCGTCAGGCGCACCGGGCTCGCCGCGATAACCGTCGTATCCATAAGGACGATATTGGGGTTTGCCTTAAGGAAGAGGTACTTGTCGAACTGGCCGTCATCGGTATAGAGCACCGAAAGCGCCGAACACGGGGCATCGGTCGAAGCGATGGTGGGGCAAATGATAACCGGGGACTCCAGGTAATAGGCGACGGCCTTCGCGGTGTCGAGGATCTTGCCGCCACCGACGCCGACGATGATGTCGCAACCGTTGTCGCGAGCGAGCGCAACCAGTCGATTGACCTCGCCCTTGGAGCACTCACCGTTAAAGTCCTCAAACAGCAGCTCGGCCTTAGCCTCGGCAAAGCCGCCCTCGATCTTGGCACCGACGCGCTTCTTGCCCGAAGGCGTCACGATGACGAGGGCCTTAGCGCCGAGCGGCTCGACATAGGAGCCGAGCTTGGCCAGCTCGTCCGGGCCCTGGATGTACTTGCTGGGGCTATTGAAAATTGCAGCCATAACTATCCCATTCTCTAAAAAAGAAAGGGGCTCCGTACAGATGCGTGCGGAGCCCCTCGTTGCGATAACAAGAGTCGATTAGAAATCGATGTCGGTGTCGTAGTAGCAGGCCTTGAGAATCTTCTCGAAGTCGGCAGCCTTGGTCTCACGCGGGTTCTCAGGCGTGCAGGCGTCGGTCTCGGCGTTCGCGGCGATCTCGGGCAGCTTGGCGAGGAACTCCTCCTCGGAAACCATCTGCGGGTTCTCGGCGTCGACCTTCACGCCACCATTCGCGTAATCCTTGATGGACTGCGGGATGTTGAGCTGGTCGTTGAGGTCGCGAATCTTCTGGACGAGCGCGGCGATGAGCTCCTCGTTGGTCTCGCCGGGAAGGTGCAGGATCTCCTTGGCCACGTAAGCGTAACGCTCGGCAGCACGCGGGTCCTTGGAGTTCCACTGGATGACCTTGCCAAGGTACATAGCGTTAGCAGCACCGTGGATGATGTGACCGTTCTCGAAGGCTGCACCGGTCTTGTGAGCCATGGAGTGAACGATGCCGAGCAGGCCCGAGGAGAAGGCGATACCGGCGATGCACTGAGCCTCGTGCATGTGCTGACGGGCCTCATGGTCGCCAGCATAGGACTTGGGCAGCCACTCAACGATCTCGCGGATGCCGTGCAGAGCGTTGGCGTCGGTGAACATAGAGGCGCAGGTGGAAACGTAGGCCTCCATGCAGTGGGTCAGAGCATCCATGCCGGTGTGAGCGCACAGCTTGGCGGGCATGGTGTAGGTGAGCTCGGGGTCGACGATGGCGACATCAGGGGTGATGTTGAAGTCGGCCAGCGGGTACTTGATGCCCTTTTCGTAATCCGTGATGACGGAGAATGCGGTGACCTCGGTAGCGGTGCCGGAGGTAGAGGAAATGGCGCAGAAGTGAGCCTTCTGACGCAGCTCGGGGAAGCTGAACGGCTGGATAATGTTGTCGAAGGACTCCTCGGGATACTCGTAGAAGACCCACATGGCCTTAGCAGCATCGATGGGCGAACCGCCGCCGATAGCAACGATCCAGTCGGGCTCGAAGTCGCGCATAGCGGCTGCGCCCTTCATGACGGTCTCGATGGAGGGATCGGACTCGACGCCCTCGAACAGCTTGACCTCCATGCCGGCCTCTTTGAGGTCGGCCTCAACGTCCTGCAGGAACCCGCCGCGGCGCATAGAGCTGCCGCCAGAAACGATGATGGCCTTCTTACCCTTGAGGTTCTTCACCTCGTGGCGAGCGCCCTCACCAAAGTACAGATCGCGAGGATTGGTAAAACGTCCCATACTGTGCCTCCTAAACAAGCCCCTCTTAGACTTGCGTATATAACGGAGCACCCAATTGGCTCCGTTAGGACCGGTTTGCGCGTTGCCGGCGATGACAATGCGCGATGTCTAAACGTCTCAACGCTCAGACAAACACTATTTTACCGTTCTGGTTGGTCAGTTATTCACCTAAAGCCGCCAATGATGAAACGTTTTTTCTATCCCTGAAGACCCTTGTGCGGCATTCATACTCCCAAGCTGGGCAAACGTTTTATCAAGGTTGACTACATATCCCGGGCAGGACCGTGCCCCTCCAAAATATGCACCGTTCGCCGCCAAAAATCGACCGTTTGCGGCACCGTGATACCACTCGGTCGTCCAAGGTGCCGACATTTGTGCGACATCCGTCTTCGTGGTGCAAAGGTGCAAGTCCAAGTGCGGCACCCCCGTTGTGCCACATGCGGGTAAACTAGAACTTTATATAGAAACATTTGAACCCTAACCGCAGCAAAGGAGGCCCCATGGCATTCGATCCCATTCAAGAGGATTGCCATCGCCTCGTTCTTGAGGCCTTGCGCCGCGACAATATCCCGCTCACCGACGCTGCCGCCGTAGAGCATCTGATGGAACAATTCACCCGCAACCCCGCACCGCTCATCGTGCACGACCGCGACCGCGCCGGGCACCTCATTGCCAAGGTGGTCGAGGCTGTCGACTACCGCATTCCCTTTATCCCTGACGATACCCAGGCAGAGCAGGAAGATGGCTACCGCAGGGAACTGGAACAGCTGGCAGCAGAAAAAGGAAATGATTACCTGCACACCATGCTGCAGGAAGTGGATCCTGTCAGTGCAAAGGAAATCCATGCCAACAATGTAAAGCGTGTGATCCGTGCTCTGGAGTTTTATCA
>URWQ01000094.1 GCA_900551635.1 uncultured Collinsella sp.
GGTGGTTGATCTTTTCGCTGATCTGCTTGCGGAAGTCGTAGCAGGCTTTCTGGGAAAGGCCGGTCATGAGCCAGCCCTGGACCAGGCTGCAGACAGAGCTCGCCAGATACAGGCAGAGCAAAAAGCCGAGCGTCTTGGCGATCCAGTCAAAGTCAACGTCGCCGGTGCCGTTGACCTTGGCGACCAGGCCTTCGAACAGCTTGGTCGTAACCTGGCCGAGCACCTTGGGTCCCACAATGTTAAAGATGACCGAGCACACGGCAAAGGCGACGGCGGCAAACACGGCAATCTTGTGCTGGCCGATATAGCCGAGCAGCTGCCTCATGGTGCCCTTAAAGTCCTTGGCCTTTTCGCCACGACGCATGCCACCCATGCGGCCCATGGGACCACGCTGGCGGGTGGGCTTGGGAATCTGAGTCTTGGTCTCGTCTGCCATTAGCGCTCGCCTCCTTCCATGACGGCTGCAATTTCTTCTTGGGTAAGCCCCAGCTCCTCGGCGGAAAGCTGCGACTGTGCGATCTCCAGGTACGCCGGGCAGCTGCGCAGCAGCTCCTCGTGCGTGCCGGTGCCCACTACGTGGCCGTCGTCGAGCACGATGATCTGGTCGGCGTGCATGATGGTCGCGATGCGCTGGGCCACGACCACGAGTGCGGCGTCGGTAACGTTTTTGGCAAGCTCTTCGCGCAGGCGCGCGTCGGTCTTGTAGTCGAGGGCACTAAACGAGTCATCGAACACCACAACCTCGGGCTTTTTGGCCAATGCGCGGGCGATGGCCAAGCGCTGGCGCTGACCACCCGAGACATTGGAGCCACCCTGGCTGATGGGGGAGTCGTAGCCGCCCTCGCGCTCGGCGATAAAGTCCTCGGCCTGTGCGATGCGCGCGGCCTGGCGCATGTCATCATCGCTTACCATGTCGCCGGCAAACTTAAGGTTGCTCTCGACGGTGCCCGAGAACAGGCGACCCTGCTGCGGAATATAACCGATACGGCGGCGCAGCTCAGAGAGGGTCATGTCACGCACGTCGACGCCGTCAAGCGAAATGCTGCCGCCTGTGACGTCGTACAGGCGCGGAATCAGCTGCACGAGCGTGGACTTGCCCGAGCCCGTGGAGCCAATAATGCCGAGCATCTGACCGGCATGCGTGGTGAAGTTCACGCCGCTGATGACGTCGGCGCGGGCATCGGGATACTGGAAGCTCACGTCGCGGAAGGTGAGCTCACCGCGCGGCGCGCTGGCAGCAGGCAGTTTGGGCGAGGCAGGGTCGTTGATGCTCGTGGGGCAGGTGATGACCTCATCTACGCGCTCGGCTGCGACCTCGGCGCGGGGCAGGATGACCGAAACCATGGTGAGGATCATAAACGCCATGACGATCTGCATGGTGTAGGAGATGAACGCCATCATGTTGCCGACCTGCATCACGCCGTCGGACACGCCCTGCGCGCCAAACCAGACGATAAGCACGGTGATGCAGTTCATGACGAGCATCATGAGCGGCATCATAAAGCTCATGGCGCGGTTGGTGTAGAGCTGCGTGGTCATCAGGTCGAGCGAAGCCTTGTCAAAACGCTCGAGCTCATGCTCCTCGCGGTTGAACGAGCGGATGGGCATAAGGCCGTCGAGCAGCTCGCGGGCGGTAAGGTTCACGCGGTCAACAAAGCTTTGCATCTTTTTGAACTTGGGCATGGTGAGGCCCATAAGCACGCCGACGACGGCCGAGACCGCGATGATGGCAACGGCGATGGTCCACTCCAGGCCGGTATGGTTGGCCAGGACGCGCATGACGGCGACGATGCCCATGACGGGGGCCATCAGACACATGCGGATAAACAGAGTTGCGGCCATCTGGATTTGCTGAATGTCGTTGGTGCAGCGGGTGATGAGCGAGGCCTGGCTAAACTTGCCCACCTCGGCCGGCGAGAAGTGCATAACCTTGTTGAAGGTCTCGCGGCGCAGGTCGCGGGCGATGGAGCAGGCGGTGCGCGAAGCCACGGCACCGGTCAGGATGGTGGCGACGAGCGACACGAGACACAGTCCAAACATCGTGGTCGCCATGCGGCTCAGGTAGGCGTTCTGCACGTCGGCGGGGTCGATGCCCTGTGCCTTGTACTCGTCCTGTACATAGCTCACGGCGCGCTGGGTGACGATGGAGCCCGACATGGAGCCCATTTTGTCCGCCATTTGGTTGGCGCCCTCGACGAGCTTGCTTTGGTCTACCAGACCGCCCTTGACACCTAGGCGCAGACTCTTCATGGTGATCTTGCAGCCGTCGGCGTCGATCTGCTTTTGCATGCTCTGCGCGGCTGCGGCCTTCTGCTGCATCTCGGCGAGCTGCTCGGGCGTCATGGCAGCCATCTGCTCGGGGGTGGGCATGGCCTGGGCAGCGCCGCCATCGCTTGCCTCGGTGGACGTGCCGGTCATGTCGCCCATGGAGTCGGCGTCGATGCCTTGGTTGAGCGAAAGGACGACGGTCTCGGGCAGGCTCATAATGTCGGCGAGCTTGCTGCCATCGGCACGCTCTTCCTCGGTGCCCTTGTACGTTCGAATGCCGTTATTGTCCGCCTTGCTAAACACGGCCTCCGCAGCTTTGGCGTCCTTGGCGCTCATAAAGAGTTCGAGGTCGTCGAGCGATTCGGCGCGAATGGTGTCGGGCACGGGCGAGGCGATACCGCCTTGCTGCACGCCCACGTCGACGATGTCGCTCATATAGGTAGGCAGCGCCAGATCGGCGTTGCAGCTGATTACGATAAGTACGATAGCTGTGAACAGTGCCAGGATATGCTTTTTAAAGAGCTTGAGAATCCTCACTCGGCATCTCTCCTTTCTTGATTGCGGTCGATAATTTCGTTGGCACGTCTTAGAAGGCGCACCATCTCTTGGGTATCTGTTTCGCCAAGCTGCTCGAGGAAAGCCGCGGTGCGGTCCTCGAATTCCCGACGTTTGATTTCGATGACCTGGAATCCCTTGTCGGTCACCGTGACGTGTACGCGACGACGGTCGGTCTTTGAGTGCTCGCGCTCGACCCAGCCCTTGGCCTCGAGGGCGCGCAGGATATTGGCGATACGGGCGCTCGAGACCCAGGCGCGATCAGCGAGTTCGCTCGGCGTGAGCGAGCCGCCGGCGCGCATGAGGGCGCGCATGACGGCCATCTCGCCGCCGAGAGCTTTGTCCGCAAAGCGCGAAATACGCTGATGCATGCTGCCGAACTCAGTTAAGAGCTGACGCCCAAGCTCATGGAAATCGGTATCTTCCACCGAAAACCCCTAACACTAGAAACTATTTTCGGTGGAAGATGATACCCCTGCACGCGCACCCTATACGGTAGATTTTTGGGTCATGCCTAGAAAACTACCTTTAGGCGACCTCCGTGCACCGTCGGTATCAGCAAAGCTAGGGGTAGATCTCTGGGCATGTCCCAAAACCTACTCAGAGGTACTTTACCCTGATAAAGCTGGCATAACAGCTAGAGTGAACGTCGTACAAAGGCAAGGAAAAATACCAAACAAATCGGTGAACGGTAGTTGCTCGCGCTCGCATTTCCTGCGGATTTGTTAAAAACGCCTTTATGATATAAAAAAAGAAACATATAACAGCCCAGATGGAGAGGGTCGCTATGTTATCCTTCACAGACAGGTGAAATCTTGGGTTTAGGGTTGCAGTTCCAAGGTGGACAAACGTTTTTCCCTGCACCAACATGTGGCGAAGAACGGAAGAAGCCGGTAGTGCAAGCCGAAAATTCAAGAATTCAATAAGCAGCGGTGTGAGAGAGCGCCGCATTACACGTAACTAGGAGCGTGGTTACACAATGCAGGAGGCATGGGAAGGCTTCAAGGAAGGCATTTGGACGGGAGAGGTTGACGTCCGAGACTTCATCCAGAAGAACTACACCCCCTACGAGGGCGACGAGTCGTTCCTCGCCGGCCCGACCGAGCGTACCAAGGAGCTGTGGGGCGAGGTTCTCGACCTGCTGCTTAAGGAGCGCGAGCAGGGCGGTGTCCTCGATATGGACACCAAGACCGTTACGGGTATCGTGAGCCACCCCGCTGGCTACATCGATAACGCCCACCGCGAGAAGGAGACCATCGTCGGTCTCCAGACCGACAAGCCGCTCAAGCGCGCGCTGCACGTCAACGGTGGTATCCGCATCGCTTGCCAGGCTGCCAGCCAGCACGGCTACAAGGTCGACGAGAACGTTGTCGAGCGCTACACCTTCGAGCGCAAGACCCACAACGCCGGCGTCTTCGATGTTTACACCCCCGAGATGCGTGCTTGCCGCTCGGCTCACATCATCACCGGTCTGCCCGATGGCTATGGCCGCGGCCGCATCATCGGCGACTACCGTCGTGTCGCCCTGTACGGTGCCGACTACCTGATCAAGGACAAGGAGGCCCAGAAGGCTTCCACCCCGACGGTCATGACCGCCGACAACATCCGCGATCGTGAGGAGCTGCAGGAGCAGATTCGCGCCCTCGGCGAGCTCAAGATGATGGCCGAGACCTATGGTTTCGATATTTCCAACCCTGCTACCAACACGCAGGAGGCCATCCAGTGGATGTACTTCGCCTACCTCGCTGCCGTCAAGGAGCAGAACGGCGCCGCTATGTCCATCGGCCGTACCTCTACGTTCATCGACATCTACGCTGAGCGCGACCTTGCCAACGGTACTTTCACCGAGGAGCAGATCCAGGAGTTCGTGGATCACTTCATCATGAAGCTCCGCATGGTCAAGTTTGCCCGTACCCCCGAGTACCAGGCCCTGTTTACCGGCGATCCGCAGTGGGTCACCGAGTCCATCGGCGGCATGGGTGTTGACGGCCGTACGCTCGTTACCAAGATGAGCTACCGCTACCTGCACACGCTCGAGAACATGGGCACCAGCCCCGAGCCCAACATGACCGTTCTGTGGTCGACCCGTCTGCCCGAGAACTTCAAGAAGTTCTGCGCCAAGACTTCTGTCGCCAGCTCCTCGATCCAGTACGAGAACGACGACCTCATGCGCGTTTACCATGGCGACGACTACGGCATCGCCTGCTGCGTGTCCTCCATGCGCATCGGCAAGGAGATGCAGTTCTTCGGCGCCCGTGCCAACCTGGCCAAGTGCCTCCTGTACGCACTCAACGGCGGTGTTGACGAGGTCTCCAAGAAGCAGGTCGGCCCCAAGTACCGCGCCGTCGAGGGCGATACGCTCGATTACGACGACGTTGTGGCCAAGTACAACGACATGATGAAGTGGCTTGCTGGCGTGTACGTCAACTCGCTGAACATCATTCACTACATGCACGACAAGTATTGCTACGAGCGCATCCAGATGGCTCTGCACGACAAGCACGTGCACCGCTGGTTCGCTACGGGCATCGCTGGCCTTTCCGTCGTGGCTGACTCCCTGTCCGCCATCAAGTACGCCAAGGTCCACCCCGTCCGTGACGAGAACGGCATCATCGTCGACTTCGAGACCGAGGGCGAGTTCCCTAAGTACGGTAATGACGACGACCGCGTCGACCAGATCGCTCACGACGTTGTGCACCAGTTCATGGAGTACATCCGCATGAACGACACCTACCGCAACTCCGTGCCCACGACCTCGGTTCTGACCATTACCTCCAACGTCGTGTACGGTAAGAAGACCGGCTCCACGCCCGACGGCCGCAAGGCTGGCCAGCCGTTCGCCCCGGGTGCTAACCCCATGCACAAGCGCGATAGCCACGGCGCCATCGCTTCGCTGTCTTCGGTTTCCAAGCTCCCGTTCCGCGATGCTCAGGACGGCATCTCCAACACCTTCTCCATTATCCCGAGTGCGCTCGGCAAGGAGGACCAGGTGTTCTTTGGCGATATCGACCTTGATCAGCTGGGCGAGTAACTATTGTTAGTGCTATACTAACAATAACGATTACTGATTAGCGCGCCGGTTTCGGCCGGCGCCTATTAATCGAAGGAGACACATTATGAAGGTTTCTGAAGTTTCCGAGACCCAGGCCGATAACCTGGTCCACATGCTCGACGCTTACGCCGAGAAGGGTGGCCACCACCTGAACATCAACGTCTTCAACCGTGAGACGCTGCTCGACGCTCAGGCTCACCCCGAGAAGTATCCGCAGCTGACCATCCGCGTTTCCGGCTACGCCGTGAACTTCCACACGCTCACCAAGGAGCAGCAGGACGAGGTCATTGCGCGTACCTTCCACGATAAGTTCTAAAGGGACTCAACTCCCGCAGGATCGCCGGGCCGCTTTGGGTTACTTTCCAAAACGTCCTCGGACATGCAAAGGGCTCCGCAGCGC
>URWQ01000095.1 GCA_900551635.1 uncultured Collinsella sp.
GAATTATCGCCGTGATGGACGCCGACCCCGAAACCGACGACGGCACCGCCACCCTGGTCCGGGTGCTGAAGGACGGCGATACCCTGACGGAGACGGACCGCCGCACCGGCCACTGGGCCTGGAAAAAGTCCGACGGCTCCCTGACGGAGCTGCGGGGCGACGTGCGGTTTGAGCACGTGGACTTCGGCTATGACCCGGAGAAAACCGTGCTCCACGATGTGTCCCTGTTCGCAGAGCCCGGCCAGAAGATCGCCTTTGTGGGCTCCACCGGCGCAGGAAAAACCACCGTTACGAACCTTATTAACCGCTTTTACGACATTGACGCCGGAACCATTACCTATGACGGCATTGATGTGCGCAATATTGAGAAAAATTCTCTGCGCCGGTCCCTGGGCATGGTGCTGCAGGACACGCACCTGTTTAGCGGCACCATTGCGCAGAACATCCGCTTTGGCAAGCTCGACGCGACCGACGAGGAGGTACGCGCCGCTGCCGAGGCCGCCTGCGCCGACTCGTTTATCCGCCGTCTGCCGTGGGGCTACGACACACCGGTCACGGCCGACGGCGCCAACCTGTCGCAGGGTCAGCGTCAGCTGCTCGCCATCGCGCGCGTGGCCGTCGCCGATCCGCCGGTGCTCATCCTGGACGAGGCCACGAGCTCCATTGACACGCGTACCGAAAAGCTCATCGAGCGCGGTATGGACCGCATCATGCGCGGTCGCACCACGTTTATGATCGCGCACCGCCTGTCCACTGTCCGCGACGCCGACGCCATCATGGTCCTCGAACACGGCCGCATCATCGAGCGCGGCACGCACGAAGAGCTACTCGCCCAGCACGGCGAGTACTGGCAGCTGGCGCATGGCTTAAAAGAGCTGGATTAACCCGTTCGAGCACGATACTTTGACCCCTCCGTGCCCCTCACCTTGCCTCAAACCATCACAACATTCGACGTTTTTGCCAAAATCGGGAAAAGCATCGAATGTTGTGATGGTTTTTCTGCCACTCGACCGGGTGGAATCGCTTTCTTGTGCACGAAGGTGTGCGGACCCGTGGGCAGGGGAATAAGGTTGGTTATCCGACTCTATTGGAGGGCTCATGGACCTGCCGATCGTCCTGTCCCATAAGACTGCCTGGCTGTACCACAACGTGGCGCGCCCGTCCGAGCCGCTCTCGCGAGCAAACAGCCTATACGATGAGGACTCGCTTGCCAACGAGGCGGAGCTGACCGCGAGCCTGCCCAAATTGGGACTCGATGCCAAGGGGCTGAGGGCTTCAACGGCAGTTGGGATCGTTACCGACTATCTGGTCTCGATCGGTATTCCACGAGAAGAGCTCGATCATATCGACACACTCGTCAACTTCGATTTTGAGCGCTCGACGCCGGCTGGATTTAGGTGCCACGTGTTTGGGGCGCCGATACCTCCAGACCATCTTCTCGAGGTGACAGAGGGCCTTCTAGTGGTTGATGAGGTCATGTGCTTTGTCCAAGCGGGTTCGTGGATGAGCGAGCCCGAGCAGCTGGAATATGGCTACGAAATCTGCGCCCGATACCATTTGAATCATCTGTCGACAGGCGATTATATCGAGATGGGGCAGAGGTATACCGTTGCCGACTTGATTGCCTATTGCAATGAGAACCGATCTCGTCAGGGGGCTATACGCGCGGCCGCCGTGCTCAAGCGCGTGCACGATGGCGCGCGCTCGCCCATGGAGACGGCCACCGCAATCATGGTCGTAGCAAAACGTTCCCAGGGCGGGCTGGGATACGCCAAGATCGAGCTCAACCATCGGGTCGATGTTCCCAACGAGTTCAAATATCTCGCAAAGGCCGGGTATTTCGAGATCGACGTATATGCGCCTGCGAGCGGTACGGGGGTTGAATACAACGGCTCGGACCATCTTGATAAACAGCGCAGCGCGTCGGATGCGGAGCGTATGACCGTGCTGAGCGCGCTGGGCTTTAAGATGATCGTCCTCACCGGGACTCAGTTTGCCCACCAGTTGCAATTGCACCGGGCGATGAACGCCATCGCGCTCGCTATGGGTCTCAAGTGCGACCGAAGCGAGACATTCCAGAAACATCAGAACGACCTGCGAGAATTCGTGATTCGGCACTGGGATGGCGGTCTTTAGGGACGTCCCGGCCTTTCTGCGGGGTGCCGTGGACAGGCAAACCATCACAACATTCGACGTTTTTCGCCAAAATCGTGAAAAGCGTCGAATGTTGTGATGGTCTGTGCTGAGGATGGGCTCGGGAAGCCGGTCTTGCTTGCAAAGGCCTTTCGTGTCGTACGTGTGTCGACCCATTCTTCCCGTGCGGTACTATATTCCCTGAAGAATAAAGACCGGTGCGAGGGGAGGGCTGCGTGGACGGGCACGTGCAACACGACGGCTTTGGCCGCGATATCAACTACCTGCGCATTGCCGTTACCGACAAGTGCAATTTCCGCTGCATTTACTGCATGCCGGCCGATGGCGTGGTGCCCCGCGCGCACGACGAGCTGCTCAGCGCCGAGGAAATTGCTCGCTTTGTGCGCTTGGTGGCGGGGGAGGGCATTCGCCGCGTGCGCCTGACGGGCGGCGAGCCGCTGGTCAGCCGCCGTATCATTCCGCTCATTCGTGACATCCGCGCGATCCCGCAGATCGAGGACATCTCGCTCACCACCAACGGCGCCCTGCTGCCCAAGCTGGCGCCGCAGCTCAAAGACGCCGGGCTTGACCGCGTCAACATTTCGCTCGACACGCTCGACCCTACGCTGTTTGGAAAGATCACGCGCCTGGGTCGACTCGAGCAGACCATGGCTGGCATCGACGCGGCGCTGGCTTGGGGCTTTGAGCCCGTTAAGGTCAACTGCGTTGTGGTGCGTCGGCTCAACCAGGATGTGGCGGCCCTTGCGCGGCTGACCGTCGACCGCCCCATCCACCTGCGCTTTATCGAATACATGCCCATTGGCGACGAACACACGAGCTCGCATTGCGCTGTGGACCCGCATGCGCCCGCGCTCAATCCCGAGCTGTGGGACGCGAGCGATACCGTGCCGAGCGACGAGCTGCGGGCGCGCATCAATGCCGGGGCCGCCGCGACGGGGCTGGGCGAGCTCGAGCCGCTCGACATCAACGACGCTCCTGCCGGCGCGGGCCCTGCGCGCTATTGGTACTTTCCGGGCGCGGCGGGAACGGTCGGCTTTATTAGCGCCATGTCCAATCATTTTTGTGCGAATTGCAACCGTCTGCGCCTGACGGCCGATGGCAACGTGCGTCCGTGCCTGTTCAGCGATGCCGAGTATTCGGTGCGTGAGGCGCTGCGCCGTGGTGATGATATGCAGGTACTTTCGATTTGGCGCGATGCCGTGGCCCACAAACCGCAGGAACACGCGATAATTGAGGGCACGCAACGATTTATGTCCCAAATCGGAGGATGATCATATGGCCAAGAGCAGGTACGCCGATGCCACCAAGGCCGCTCGCAGGGCCGCGATGTCTGCCCACAAAGCCACGGCCGCGGCGAATGCTGGCAACGTCGACGCGTCCGCGCAGCCGACTGCCAGCGCTGCCACCGAGCCCGCCCGTGACGCCCGTCGCGACGAGCTGACGCACGTGGACGCCAAGGGTGAGGTGCGCATGGTCGACGTGTCCGACAAGGCCGAGACCCATCGCATCGCCATCGCCGAGGGCACCATCCTCATGCACCCCGAGACGCAGGCTATGGTGCTGCAGGACCGCGCCAAAAAGGGCGACGTGCTTGCCTGCGCGCGCGTGGCGGGCATTATGGCCATCAAGCGCACGAGCGACATTATCCCCATGTGCCATCCGTTGCTCATTACCAAGAGCAAGTGCGACATTGCGCCCATCGCTGCGGCGGGGACGCCGGCCGAGGACGTGCCCGAGGGCTGGGCGCCGGCGCGCGCGGACGGACAGGTTGGCTTTCACGTACTGGTTACGGCGGGCGTGACGGGCAAGACGGGTATCGAGATGGAGGCCCTGACCGGCGCGAGTGCCGCGTGTCTGACCATCTACGACATGTGCAAGGCCGTCGATCGCGGCATGGAGATCGTCGACGTGCGCCTGCTGCACAAGGAGGGCGGCCGCTCGGGCGTGTGGGATCGTGCCGAGCGTCAGGTTGCTGCTACTGGGGCCGTGGGAGCCGCGGGCGACGCACCTGCGAACGCACCCGTCGCCGTCGCGTCCGCAGTTCCGGCCCCGGCCGTCCCCGCGATCGCGTTTATCGGCTACCAGAACTCGGGCAAGACCACGCTTGTCGAGAAGGTTATCGCCGAGCTCACCCGCCGCGGCCTGCGCGTGGGTTCGCTCAAGCATCATGGGCACCACGGCTTTGATATCGATGTACCCGCTAAGGACACCTGGCGCCATCACCAGGCTGGATCCAAGCACGTGGGGCTCATCTGCGCCACGCGCTGGGCGGAGTACGCCGACACGCGCGAGGAGGACGAGATGCCCGCGCGCGAGCTGCTGTCGCGCTACAACGATGTCGACGTGGTGATCATCGAGGGCTACAAGACCGAGGGCTTCGACAACATCGTGGTCGCACGCTCCGGTGTCGACCGTCTGCGCGGCAAGAGCTCGCTCGACCTGGTCGACGGTCACACGCTGGCCCTTGCCTGCAACGAGGCCCTGGCACGCCAGGCCTTCGACGCCGGCTTTGCGACCCGAGCCATCAACATCAACGACGCCCGAGCCATCTGCGATCTGATCCAAGACCATCTGGCCTAAAACCTGTCAAAAAGGGACAGGTTTATTTTGGCAGGTTTTACCTGGGCAAACGTCACTTCCACCACAATGGGGACAGGCACCTTTGTGGTGGTTTTTGCTTTAGTAGATGTGTGGGACATGCCTTACAATCTACCAAGTAGTTCATGACGGGCGAAAAACGGAGAGAAGGGGCTTGATGCGTCCTTAATGTTTCATGCGGATAGATTGATTTGACAGACGGTGGCGAATACCCACCGCCCGTATTCGTATGAAACGAGGAGTCTCCATGCTCGCATCTCTTCTCTCAAAACCTCAACCTTCGCTGTCCGCGCAGGCCAAGCGCCTGGTGGCGATGCGCTTTCTCATCTACACCGGTTTTCAGACCAGCTACTTTATCGGCGTTATAGGAACACTCACCTATGCAGACGATGCCTCGGTCGTGGCGACATCGCTGGCCGTCCTTTTTATGAACGTATTTGTGATTCTGGGATCCTTTGCGGGCGGCGCGGCGCTCGACGCCTGGGGCCCGCGCCGTCATTTCTTGCTGAGCATCGTGAGCACGCTGGCAACCGGCACGGCAATCCTCGCCTTTGGCAGCGCGACCGGCATCGTCCTGCTCGGCGCGGTGCTCCTGGGCTTCGTGATGGGGTTTGCCCAGCCCATCGCCACATCCTATCCAGCCTACCTCACCGACGATCCTGTCGAGCTCAAAGACATCAACTCCGCCATCGCCATGTTTTCAAACGTGAGTATCATCGTTGGCCCTACGCTGGGCGGCTTTGTCGCGGCTGCTGCGTCGTCGCGCGCGGTGTTCGTGCTCATGATGATCTTTACAGTGCTGGCACTCGTCGCCGGTTGGGGCTTTAGACAAAGTGCAGGTCAGGCCGCCACACACGAAGGCAAACCCGCGATTGGCGACATCACATCAGACAAGGCCAGCCAAAGTCCCGACCGCAACACATCTTCCCGCGCTACCTTCGCAGCCAGCATCAAGACAGTCTTTACCAATAGCATCCTCGCCCTGCTGTTCTGCATCATTTTTCTTTCGAACTTTGGCTATGGAGCCTTCGATCCGCTCGAGTCGTTTTTCTATCGCGATGTCCTACGCGTCGGCGTTGAGTGGATGGGCTGGCTCTCGTCGGCCTCGGGTGTGGGCGCGGTGCTGGGTGCCGTGCTCGCGCTCCGCTTGCCGCCGCACTTGGTAAACCTAAAAACGCTGCTCGTGGCACTTATGACCGTGGGCCTGGGAAGCCTGCTCTATGTGGGGACGCCGTACGTGGGTGTGGCCCTTGTCGGCCAGGTCGCCCTGGGCATAGCTTGGGGCGTCGTCAACCCGCTCCACAACACGATCGTGCAAACGACGGCCCCGCTCGAGCAGCTCGGTCGCGTCAACTCGGTCATGGGCTTTGGCAACATGTTCGCCGGCGTGGCCCCGCTGGCGATTGCCCCGTGGCTGGCGGCGACATTTGGCGTGCAGCAGACGCTCGTAGGGGCGGGCATGGTCGTGACGGCAGTTCCCGCGGCGTTGCTGCTGTTTGGCCGCCGGCATTTTGATCGTGC
>URWQ01000096.1 GCA_900551635.1 uncultured Collinsella sp.
GCAGTCGCAGGGGGCCTCGTCGTTCTGTGCGAGCGTGCCGGCAATGAGGGCCTCGACGCAGGCATCGCAGCTGCCCTGGGCGCCCGCATAGACCGTGATGCCGGCTTGGGCAAGCGCGTTGATAGCGCCGCCGCCGATACCGCCGCAAATGAGCGTGTCAACGCCACCGTTGGCAAGCAGGCCCGCCAAGGCGCCGTGGCCGGTGCCACCGGTGCCTACGACCTGCTCGTTGAGCACCTTGCCATCCTGGATGTCGTAGATCTTGAACTGCTCGCTGCGGCCAAAGTGCATAAAGATGTTGCCGTTGTCGTACGTCGTTGCCACCCTCATGGTGCCGACCTCCTTTGCTGGCCATGCGGCCGTCGTCGTGGCGATGGGGGAGTACGCGATATTGCCGCCCGCGATGACGAGCGCTCGTCCGTTGACCAGCGCTTCGGCCACCTTGCGATGCGCGCGGCTGCAAATGGCCGCCACCGTTGCGCGGGCGATGCCCATCTGCTGGGCGACCGCCTCTTGGTTGAGACCTTCCAGGTCGCACAGGCGCAGCACCTCAAGCTCGTCGACGGTCATGTCGATGGCATCACCGCTGGCCAGGCCATCGGGGGTAAAGCCGCGGTATTCGGGGATGATCCCGACGCGGCGCAGTTTTTCGCGTCTTCCTGCCATGCACACTCCTTATCTGACATATGTCAACAATAGGATAACGCGTTAGTCGTTGGGCGCAAGGCATTTCTGTCATATGGCAGAAAAAGGCTAAGATGCCTCGTTGCCGCATGCGGAGCCGCGCTGCCGTGCATTGCGTGTGCCGGACTAAGTGTCCAATTCGACACTCGCGCGCCTGGGCTACAATAAATCTCGCTTATAGGCGACTGACAGGAGGGTCAATGAGCAAAGCTGATCAGCAGTTTGTAACCATGTGCCGCGATATCTTGGACCATGGCACCACCACCGAGGGCCAAAAGGTCCGTCCGGTGTGGGAGGACGGCACCCCTGCCTATACCATTAAAAACTTTGGTGTCACGGCGCGCTATGATCTGCGCGAGGAGTTCCCCGCGCTCACCCTGCGTCGTACGGCGCTTAAGTCTGCCATGGACGAGATTCTGTGGATCTATCAAAAGAAGTCCAATAACGTGCATGATCTCACCAGCCATATCTGGGATGAGTGGGCCGATGAGACCGGTTCCATCGGTAAAGCCTACGGCTATCAGATTGGTCAGAAGAGCCATTACGTCGAGGGCGACTTCGACCAGATGGACCGTGTGCTGTACGACCTTAAGCACACGCCGTATAGTCGCCGCATTATGACCAATACGTACGTGTTTAGCGATCTGTCCGAGATGCACCTTTATCCGTGCGCCTATAGCGTGACCTATAACGTGACGCAGCGTCCTCAGGACGACAAGCCGACGCTCAACATGATTCTCAACCAGCGCAGCCAGGACATTTTGGCCGCGAACAACTGGAACGTGTGCCAGTACGCCATTTTGCTGATGATGGTCGCGCAGTCGGTCGATATGATTCCCGGTGAGCTGCTGCACGTGATCGCCGACGCCCATATCTATGATCGTCATGTCGATATCGTCCGCGAGCTTATCGAGCGTCCGCAGTTTGCGGCACCCAAGGTAACGCTCAACCCCGATGTGCATGACTTCTATGCGTTTACGACCGATGACCTGATCGTCGAGGGCTATGAGCACGGCCCGCAGGTCAAGAACATTCCCATTGCGGTGTAGGTGGTGCTCATGAGGTGTAAGCTATCTGCTATCGTCGCCGTGTGTGACGATTGGGGTATTGGGTGCGAGGGCGACATGGTGGTGTCCAATCGCGCCGATATGCGCCATTTTGTGGCCTGCACCAAGGGCTGCCCGGTTATCATGGGACGCAAGACGCTGCTGAGTTTTCCCGGCGGGCGTCCTCTCAAGAACCGCCGCAATATCGTGCTTACGCGCGATATGGGCTTTACCCACGAGGGCGTCGACGTGGTGCATAGCGTTGACGAAGCGCTCTCTGCGGTTGCCGATGAGCTCGTTGCCTGGGTGATCGGTGGCGGCGATGTCTATTGGCAGTTTTTGCCGTACTGCGTGGAGGCCGAGGTCACTCATAACCACTGCGTCCATCCCGTGGACACGTACTTTCCCGACTTGGACGCCGATCCCGCGTGGGAGATTGCGCAGCGTAGCGGGGTCGCGACGATTGCCGCCGGTGAGGGTGACGAGGGCGTCAATTATGAGTTCGTGACGTATCGTCGCATCGAGGCGTAAATCGTCTGGCGTGAACGGTATCATCGGGTTGATTGAATGCATGGGGCGGCGCTTAGCGTCGCCTCGTTTGGTATAGATGTGCTGTAAAGAAGGGTGCGGGCTGGCTGCTATGACTGATGCCGTTGAGGTTCTGCGAATTGATTCGCTCGAGGACGAGCGGCTCGATGCCTACGTGCGACTGACCGAGCGTGAGCTTCGCTGCGTGCTGGAGCCGCAAAAGGGCATCTATATTGCGGAGAGCGCCAAGGTCATCGAGCGTGCCGTGCGCGCCGGATATGAGCCGGTGAGCTTTCTTCTGGGCGAGCGCTGGCTCGACCAGATGATGCCGCTGTTTGACCAGCTTGTCGTGCGCGAGGGAGCGGGTCCGGTTCCCGTGTTCGTGGCCTCCATGGAGCTCATGGAGCAGTTGACGGGCTTTAACGTGACGCGCGGCGCGCTGGCGGCGTTCCGTCGCCCGCGTCAGATTCCGGTTGATGAGTTCTTGGGCGGCGTCGTCGAGGCGGCGGGGGATCGTCCGGTGCGCGTGTGCGTGCTTGAGGGTATTGTCGATCACACCAATGTCGGCGCGATTTTCCGCTCGGGTGCCGCGCTCAATGTCGACGGAATTCTGGTGAGCCCTACGTGCTGCGATCCGCTGTATCGTCGCTCGGCCCGCGTGAGCATGGGCACCGTGTTTCAGGTGCCGTGGACGCGCATTGGCAGCGAGGCTCGTGTGTGGCCGCATGATGGTCTGAGCGCGTTGCACGATGCCGGTTTTTCGTGTGCCGCTATGGCGTTGACGGACGATTCCGTATCGCTGGACGATCCCGTGCTGCAGGAGATTGACCGCTTGGCAATCTTTATGGGTACCGAGGGTGCCGGCTTGGGCGCCAAGACCATTGCCGGCTGTGACCACGCGGTGCGCATTCCGATGGCGCACGGGGTCGATTCGCTTAACGTGGCCGCGGCGAGCGCCGTCGCCTTTTGGCAGCTGTGCCCGCACGCGAGCAATGAGTATCACTACCAGCCGGGTTTGTATCACTAGGCAGTTTTCCGCACCGCGCTCTAATTCGGGGTGTTTCGGTCGCCGCCAGTCGGTGCTAAGCTGGTTTTGGTTTTGGTTTTAAATTGCTGTTTTGCTGTTTGACGTATGCGTGTGGGGAGGGCGTGTGGCTAAGAAATCTACGGCTATTGATGTAACGCAAGGAGTCATTTGGCAGCAATTGCTGTCGCTGTGCGTTCCCATCTTTTTTAGTTCGTTTTTTCAGCAGGCCTACACGCTTATCGGTACGTATATCGTTGGCCAGTTTGGCGGCAAGCTCGCGCTGGGTGGCATTCAAGCCACGATGGTGCTCACCGAGCTCTGCATTGGCTTTTGCGTTGGCGTCGGCGCCGGCTGCGCGGTCATTACCGGTCAGTATTTTGGCCAGCACGATGATGAGCGACTGAGTCGTTCGGTCCATACAGCCATGACGCTCGCACTGGTGGGCGGTATCGTTTTCTCGATTCTTGGCATAGTGTTCGTTGAGCCCATGCTGGTGCTTATGAACACGCCGCATGAACTATTGGCCGAGGGCGTGGCCTATGCTCGTTGCTATTTTGCCGCCATGGTTGCGGCGCTGCTGCTCAATATGGGAACGGCATTGCTGCGCGCCGTGGGCGACACGCGCGGGCCTGCTGTGATTATCGCTTCCGGCTGCCTTGTTAATGCGGTGCTGGATGTCATCTTCGTTGCCGTGCTTCATATGGAGGCTCTGGGCTGCGGCATCGCGGTGGCGCTGACCATTTGCTCCAACGCCACGATGATCGTGTTGCGCATGTTGCGCGCTCCGGGTGCATGGCGTCTTTCGCTATCTAAGCTCGGCATTGATCGCGGTATTTGCAAGAGTATGATCTCGTGTGGTCTGCCACTCGGTTTTCAATCGGCTGCCTATTCGATCTCGAACGTGCTGATCCAGGTGTCGGTTAATTCGTTTGGCGCCGATGTCACGACTGCTTGGGGTCTATCTGGGCGCCTGGATGGCATTATCTGGATGGTGACCGAGGCGCTCGGCGTATCGATCACTACGTTCTCGGCGCAGAACTTTGGCGCGCGCAACTACGAGCGCATGCGCAAGGGCTACCATACGTCGCTCGTGCTGTCGTTTATGCTCATTGGTGGCCTGTCTGCCGTGCTGCTGGTGTTCTCGGGCCCGCTGTCGCGTTTGTTTGTCGACGATGCTTCGATTTCGGCGTACACCACGACTATCCTCCATTTCATTGCGCCGTTCTATGCGATTTTCTCGATTATCGAGAACGCCTCGGGTTCCATCCGCGGCGCCGGCGTGAGTCTGCAGCCTATGATGCTCACCATCTTTGGCACCGTCGTACTCAGAGTGATTTGGGTGTTTGCGATCATGCCCTTCGATCCGTCGCTCGAGCATCTACTGCTGGTCTACCCCGTAACCTGGCTCATCACCGCAACCATGTTCACCATCTACTACCACAGCGGCAACTGGCTAGGTCGCGCCACCGCCTAGCTCATCCGTCGGGTTCCCCTGATAAGTTGCGGTGAAATAGTTCCTGAAAAGCCCTTGCGGACCGTCAAACAAGTTCTATTCCACCGCAACTTCCTTATGAGCTGTAGGTGTTGGCGGAAAACGAATCAATTAGTATTCGATGCCTTGGCGGGCTAGGAGTCCTTCGTCGAAGTAGTGTTTGATGGGGCGCATTTCGGTGACAAGGTCGGCGAGGTTCGCGAGGGGCAGCAAGCCCCGGCCGGTGAGCACGAGCTCCGTGGTGGCGGGCTTTATCGCGATCAGCGCTTCGACATCCTCGCGCGTCACGAAGCCGCGGCGCATGGCCTCGCCGAGTTCATCCAAAATCAGAACGTCGACCTGTGATATCTGCTCGCATGCGAGCTCCATGATCTGCGCGGCGCAAGCCTCGGGTGTGTCGCGGTCGGCTTGTACGATGCATAGCCCTAAACGAGGTGCTGCATCATGTTCGGCGCAGTGCAGCTTCTTGGCAAACTGAAGCATGAGCACGTTAAGTCCATAGCCCGTGGCACGCAGCGCGAGCCCCAGCGCAGCCGTCGTCTTGCCCTTGCCGTCGCCCGTATAGATTTGAACCTTGCCGACTTCCAGTGATGCCATCTCTGTCTTTTCGTGTCCGGCGTCGGTTTATCGCCGGCCGGGTTGGGTATTCTAGTTAGCATTATCAACCCCAGTAGATGGAGTTCAAGCAGATGGAGATGGATGACAACAAGCGTAGACGGAATATGATCCTCTACGTGCTCATCGCCTTCGTCGTCTACCTCGTGCTCTCGACCGTTCTGTTCCCTAACATCGGTCACACGCAGCAGATTACGAAGACCGATTACTCGACGTTTGTCAAAGCGCTCGATAAGAAGAGTGTCGACAAGGTCGAGTACAACACGGACGATTACTCGATTTATTACACCAAGAAGGGCGAGGACGAGAACATCGCCTATAAGACGACCGGTGTGCCGAACGATGCGGGCTTTACCGATCGCGTGCTTGAGTCTGGCGCTTCGCTGGAGTCGGTCGTTCCCGATAAAAACTCGGGTTTGATGACCTACTACCTGCTCACGCTCATTCTTCCCATGGCGATTTTCTTCCTCATCGGTTGGTGGCTCAACCGCCGCATGAAGAAGGCTATGGGCGATGACGGCCCGTCGATGAACTTTGGCGGCGGCGGTTTTGGCGGCGGCGGACTGGGTAAGTCCGGCGCGCGCGTGATCGCCTCCAAGGACGTGGGCGTGACCTTTAAGGACGTCGCCGGCCAGGAAGAGGCCAAGGAGTCCCTCAAGGAGGTCGTCGACTTTCTGGAGAAGCCGCAGCGCTACGAGGAGATTGGCGCCAAGCTGCCGCGCGGTGCTCTCCTTGTTGGCCCTCCGGGTACCGGTAAGACCCTGCTAGCCAAGGCTGTTGCCGGCGAGGCTGGTGT
>URWQ01000097.1 GCA_900551635.1 uncultured Collinsella sp.
ATCTTGGCGGAACACCATCCTGTTCGAGCACGTCATGAAGCCCTGCCGTATCGTCATCAACACCCCGTCCTCGCACGGCGGCATCGGTGACCTGTACAACTTTGGCATGAAGCCGTCTCTGACCCTGGGCTGCGGCTCCTGGGGCGGCAACTCCGTCTCCGAGAACGTTGGGGTGAAGCACTTGATCAACGTTAAGACTGTGGCCGAGCGCCGTGAGAACATGCTGTGGTTCCGCGCTCCCGAGAAGGTCTACTTCAAGAAGGGTTCCACGCCCGTCGCCCTCGACGAGCTCGGTACCGTCATGGGCAAGAAGCGCGCCTTCATCGTCACCGACCAGTTCCTCTTCAAGAATGGCAACACCCGCGCCATCGAGGCCAAGCTCGACGAGATGGGCATCGCCCACGACTGCTTCTATGACGTCGAGCCCGATCCGTCGCTGCAGTGCGCACGTCGCGGCGCCAAGCAGATGGCCCTCTTTGAGCCGGACGTCATCATCGCCGTCGGCGGTGGCTCCGCTATGGACGCCGGCAAGATCATGTGGATGATGTACGAGCACCCCGAGTGCAAGTTTGAGGACATGGCCATGGACTTCATGGACATCCGCAAGCGTATCTTCACCTTCCCCGAGATGGGCAAGAAGGCCTACTTCGTCGCCGTCCCGACCTCTTCGGGTACCGGCTCCGAGTGCACGCCGTTCGCCATCATCACCGACAAGGAGACCGGCATCAAGTGGCCGCGCTGCTCCCCAACATGGCTATCGTCGACGCCGACAACTGCATGACCGCCCCGCGCGGCCTGACCGCTGCCTCCGGCATCGATGTCATGACCCACGCCATCGAGTCCTACGTCTCCATCATGGCTTCCGACTACACCAAGGGCCTCTCCGAGCGCGCTGCCAAGCTCGTCTTCGAGAACCTGCCCTCCAGCTTCACGAACGGCGCCAAGGACCCGCACGCCCGCGAGGAGATGCACAACGCCTCCTGCATGGCCGGTATGGCCTTCGCCAACGCCTTCCTGGGCCTCAACCACTCCATGGCCCACAAGCTCGGCGCTTTCCATCACCTGCCCCACGGCCTCGCAAACGCTGTCATCCTGACCCGCGTCATGCGCTACAACGCCGCCGAGGCTCCCGTCAAGATGGGTACCTTCTCCCAGTATCCTTACCCCAACGCGCTGCACAACTACGCCGAGATGGCCAAGTACTGCGGCATCGAGGGCAAGGACGACAAGGAGGTCTTCGAGAACTTCATCACGAAGCTCGAGGAGCTCAAGGACTTCATCGGCGTCAAGAAGACCATCGCCGACTACGGTGTTGACGAGCAGTACTTCCTCGACACCCTCGACGAAATGACCGAGCAGGCATTCAACGACCAGTGCACCGGCGCCAACCCGCGCTACCCGCTCATGAGCGAGATCAAGGAGCTCTACCTGGACGCCTACTACGGCCGCGAGCCCCAGGATTACGCCGTCTGCTAGTTTTAGCACGGTTTTTAACGGCGGGGGTGCACGGGTGTTTCACCCCCCCCCGCCGTCGCTTCTATCGCATCGTTGAAAGGATGCAACCATGCTGCTACCCGATTCCAAGACCGAGCTCGTCCGCCGTGGCAACAAGGTCGTTTACGACCTGGGCGACAAGATTGTCAAGGTCTTTAACGAGACCAAGCCTGTCTCCGACGTGTTCAACGAGGCTTTGAATCTTGCCCGCATCAATGAGTGCGGCATCCGCAGCCCCAAGGCGCTCGAGGTTTCCCAGCTCGAGAACGCCAACGGCTGGGCGCTCGTGACCGAGAAGGTTCCGGGCACCACCCTTGCCGAGAAGATGACTGCCGAGCCCCAGCGCTTTGGTGAGTACCTCGAGATGTTCGTCGACCTCCAGATCGAGATCCACGGCTACACCTCCCCGCTGCTCAACCGTCAGCGCGACAAGTACGCTCGCATGATCGACAGCCTTGATCAGCTCAATGCCACCACGCGCTACAACCTTCAGGAGCGTCTGGACGGCATGACCAAGGAGTTCAAGGTCTGCCACGGCGACTTCAACCCCTCCAACGTCATCGTCGGCGACGACGGCCAGCTCTATGTGTGCGACTGGGCACACGCCACCCAGGGCTCCCCTGCTGCCGACGTTGCCACCACCTACCTGCTCTTTGCCCTCAACAGCAAGGATCAGGCTGAGGCCTACCTGGAGCTCTACTGCGACCGCGCCGACATGCCCATGCAGGTCGTGCGTCAGTGGACGAGCATCGTCGCCGCTTCCGAGCTCGCTCGTAAGCGCAACGTGAACGATGAGTTCCTGAAGAACTGGATCGACGTCGTCGATTATCAGTAATATCTGAGCGATTTATTTCGCATCGGAGGCACAAGGAAAACCCCGCAGCTCGCATGGGCTGTGGGGTTTTCCTTTTAGATATCGAGGATGCCACAAGATAAAAGGACGGCCCCGCATCTCCCCAATCTGGAGAAATGCGAGGCCGTCCCGTATATCGAACTACAAGCGGAATCGACGATTAGCGACGAGCCGCCTTCACGAGCTCGGCAACCTTGGCGACGACCTCGTCGATCGCCACGTCCTCACGCTCGCCCGTGGCACGATCCTTGAGCTCAACGGTGCCATTCTTAAGGCCGCGCTTGCCGAGCACCACCTGATACGGGAAGCCCATAAGGTCGTTGTCGGCAAACTTAAAGCCGGGACGCTCGTCGCGGTCGTCGACGACGACCTCGATACCCTCGGCGCACAGGCCATCAACGATCTGCTCGCAGACGGTAGCGCACTCCTCCTTCTTGGGATCGAGCGGAATCACCGCGACCTCGTACGGGGCAACGGACACCGGCCAGACAATGCCATGCTCGTCGTTGTGCTGCTCCACGACCGCAGCGAGCGAGCGGGACACGCCCACGCCATAGCAACCCATGATGAGCGGCTTCTCCTTGCCGTCCTCGTCCATAAAGGTGGCACCCATGGCCTCGGAATACTTGGTGCCCAGCTGGAAGACCTGGGAGACCTCGATGCCGCGAGCAGCGGAGAGCGGCTTGCCGCAGTGCGGGCAGGGATCGCCGGCCACAACGGTGACCAGGTCGGCCCACTCGTCAACGGTAAAGTCGCGTTCGGGACAGGCCCCGGTAAAGTGATAGTCGACCTCATTGGCGCCGCAGGCCCACTGCTTGGACTCACGCAGGCTCTCGTCGCAGACCAGACGAATGCCCTCGGCCAGGTTAACCGGCCCGATAAAGCCCTTGTGCAGACCGTTCGCCTGAAGCTCCTCGTCGGTCATCATGCGATAGCCCTTACCAAAGACGTGCTCGGCCTTGCAATCGTTGAGCTCGTGATCGCCCGGAACAATGGCCACGACAGGCTTGCCCTCGGCGTCGATGAGTGCCAGCGACTTGCGCGTGCCGTTCTCGGGGAAGCCGAAGAACTTTGCAACGGTCTCGATGGTGCCCATGCCCGGAGTCTCGACCTTGGTAAGCGTACCGTCGCCAGGACCCTCGGTCACGACGACCTTGGTGCTTGCCGCCTCGTCATCGGCAGCAAAGCCGCAATCGTCGCAGTAGACGAGCGAAGCCTCGCCGGCGTCGGCCAAAGCCATGTACTCGACGGAGGTATCGCCACCAATCTCACCGGAATCGGCAACAACGGGCAGGGCCTTGATATAGCAGCGCTCGCAGATGTTAGCGTAGGCCTGCTTCATCTTGTCATACTCCTCCTGCAGGCTCTCCTGCGTGGCGGAGAAGCTGTAGGCGTCCTTCATGATGAACTCGCGACCGCGCATCAGGCCAAAGCGGGGGCGGAACTCGTCGCGGAACTTATCCTGGATGTGGTAGAGGTTAACGGGTAGCTGCTTGTAGGAGCGCAGCTCATTGCGCACTAGGGCCGTGACGGTCTCCTCGTGCGTGGGGCCCAGGACGAACTCGCGACCATGACGGTCGTCAAAGCGCACAAGCTCCTTGCCATAGGCGTCGATGCGGCCGGACTCGCGCCATAGCTCAGCGTCGACCATAATGGGCATCATGAGCTCCTGGGCGCCGGCGGCGTCCATCTCGTCGCGCACGATGTTCTCGATCTTACGGATCGAGCGCCAAGCGAGCGGCAGATAGGAATACAGGCCGGCGGCCTCTTTGCGGATCATGCCGGCACGGAGTAGCAGGCGGTGGCTAGCGAGCTCAGCGTCCGCCGGATCCTCTTTAAGCGTCGGCGCATAGAGCTTAGACATATACATTGCTCGGGTCATTTATTTCTCCTCAATAAGCTTGTCGACCTCTGCCATAAGCGCGTCGACAATTTGGTCCTCAGCTACTTTACCAATGATCTGGCCATGCGAAAAGAGCAAGGCCTGACCACGTCCGCAAGCAACGCCCAGATCGGCATCAGAAGCCTCGCCGGGGCCATTAACGGCACATCCCATCACAGCGATCGAAAGCGGCGCGGAGTAGTTCTTAAGCCGCTCGGTAACCTCCTCGGCAATGGGAATAAGGTTAACCTGGCAGCGGGCGCATGTGGGGCACGAGACAATCTCGGGGCCACGGCGACGCAGGCCCAACGACTGCAGAATACCCCAGGCAACCGGCGGCTCCTCAACCGGATCGGCTGTGAGCGACACACGCATTGTGTCGCCAATGCCTTCGGAAAGCAAGATACCCAAGCCTACAGAGCTCTTGATGGTGCCCTGGAGCTTGGTCCCCGCCTCCGTCACGCCCAGGTGAAGCGGAACGTGGGGAATCTCACGCGACAGGGCTCGATAGGTATCAAGCGTCGTTTGCACGCTATGGGCCTTGGCCGAAAGCACAATGTTCGTAAAGCCGCGGTCCTCAAAGTGCTTGACGAAGCGCTCGCTCGACATCACGAGCTTCTCGGGCTGCGTAAGCTCGTCGCGCTCAGCGATATCCTGCTCAAGCGAACCGGCATTGACGCCGATACGAATCGCGCACCCAGCGGCGCCCGCGGCGTCGATGACGGCATCGACCTTAGCCCAATCGCCGATATTGCCGGGATTGATGCGAAGCTTGGCGGCACCAGCCTCGACGGCGCCGATGGCGAGCTTATGGTTAAAGTGAATATCGGCGACGATCGGCACCGGAGACTCGGCACAGATGGTGCGGAAACCCTCAAGCGCGGCCTCGGTGGGCACGCTCACACGCACGATATCGCAGCCAGCCTGCGCCAACGCGCACACTTGCGCAAGAGTTGCCTGGGCGTCAGCGGTATCGGTGCAGGTCATGGATTGGACCACCACCGGCGCGCCGCCACCGATCTGCACACCGCCCACATGCACGGAGCGCGTCAACTCGCGAGGCAAAGGATGGGATAAAGACAATCCAAACACTCCCCTACAGGATAAATCGAAGGACGTCGGAACGAAGCATATAGACAAACAGCAGCGCAAAGAGCGCGATGCCCACATAGCTCACAATCGTCTGGACCTTGAGCGGAAGCTCGCGGCCAGCAATCTTTTGAATGATCTCGATGACCAGCTTGCCGCCATCGAGTGGTGGGATGGGCAGCAGGTTCATAAAGCCAAGCGAGAACGAAATGAGGGCGGCAAACGAAAGGAACGTGGCAGGGCCGGCAGCAGCAGCCTGTGAGGACATAACGCTAATGCCCACGATCGAAGAAGACTGATCGAGAATCTCCATCGTATGCTGCGGCTGGAGCAGGCGCATCACGCCCTCCGCTGTCTGCACGACATAGGAGAACGAAAGGCGAGCCGACGTGATGGGGTCTAAACGGACCACCTGCGTAGAGGCATACACACCTAGGCGCTCGTCCTCTTTGAGCGCAACCGAGGTCGAATGCTGCTTGCCGTCGCGCTCATACTCAATGGCGATATCGTCCTTACCGGCGGCCTTGCCGATGGCATCGTAAACGTCCATCCAGGTAGAGCACGATACTCCGTCAACCGAAAGGATCGCGTCGCCGCCCTCGATACCCGCCTTGGCGGCAATAGACCCCTCGTCAACCTGACCGATCACGTTGGTATCCATCGGCACGGTGACACCCGCAATAGAGTAGATGCTCATAAGCAGCAAAAAGCCCGTCAGGATATTGACGAGAATGCCCGCGAGCAGCATAAAGGCGCGCTTGAGAAAACCCTGGCCCAGATAGGTATGCGAACGCTCTTGCGCAAGGAACTCGGCTTCGCCGCACGGCAGCTCCCACACATCGCCCTCGGCAGTTGAATGTTCG
>URWQ01000098.1 GCA_900551635.1 uncultured Collinsella sp.
CCCAGCCAATGGGCATGGTGTCGCCGTCGGCGTAGATAAACTCCTGCAGCGTCCAGTACAGCGGATTCGTGCGCGTGTTGGTGCGCTCGAAGGCGCGCATCAAAAAGCTGTCGGATACCGAAGTTCCGCAGCTCAGCGTGCCGTCGCCGTCAACAAACGCGTGATCGATAATCCAATGCATGCGCTCAAAGCTCGGCTTCATGCCAAAGTCGCTGCCCATGAGCTGTAGGCGCTCGACCGTCATCGGCGAGCCGTCGGGCAGCACGGGCTTCTGAGCCTCGAGCGCATCGGCCAGGGCTGCCACGCGCTCGACGTCAGCGGGATAGCGGTCATAATACTGCTGCGTCTTGGCGGCCATGCGCGGGAAGGTGTGCGCGTAGACCTCGCTTGCGCTCGCCGGTACGTGGGGGATGCCGCCGCAGGTAAAGCTCGCCGCCATGCCCTCGGGGAAGAGCGACAGGTAGCTCAGCGTCAAAAAACCGCCGTAGCTTTGGCCGAGCGTGACCCACGGCTTGCCGCCAAAGCCCACTAGGCGCATGTACTCAAAATCGCGCACGATGGAGCTGGCGAGGTGGCGCTTGAGGAAGTCAGCCTGCGAGCGTGCGGCATCGGAGCCGGCCGCCGTCTCGCCCAGTGCGGCAATCGTGCGCCCGTCTACACAGCTGCTGCGCCCGGTGCCGCGCTGGTCGGGAAGGACCACGCGGAAGTGCTTGACGGCCTCCTCGATCCAGCCGTCGCTTGTGGGCGACAGCGGACGCGGGCTCTCGCCGCCGGGGCCGCCCTGCAAAAACAGGAGCAGTGGCAGATCGTCGTTGATGCGGTCGGGCGCGCAAACCACGCGGTAGAAGAGCTTGATGCTCTCGGGCGCGCCGGCGATGGGTGCCGGCATAGCGCCGCGGCGCATGGTGCTGCCGACGGCCAGGAGCATCGGCTCCAGGCCGCGCCAGTCAAGGGGGACGTCGATGCTGTGGTCCTCGACATAAAGGCCGGGGACGTGGTACGAAGTGATGAGGGCCATGTGAGTCTTCCGTTCGTTGCGGTGTTTCGGGCTGACCAATTCTACCGCCGCGGGCGAGGCCATGCGCAAATCGGCTACCATGGTTGCAAACTTCTAGGAGAAAGGGCCGCCCATGTCGGTCGATATAGCCACGTATGTCCACGATCTTGCCGTTGCCGCCAAGGCAGCGTCGGCCTCGCTTGCCACGGCGAGCGATGAGCAGCGTCAGGAGGCCGTGCGCGCCATGGCCGCAGCACTGCGCAACGGTGTCGACTCCATCGTCGCCGCTAACGAGCTCGATATGTCCGCCGCGCGCGATGCGGGCACTTCGGCCGGTCTGCTCGACCGTCTGCTGCTGACGCCTGAGCGCGTCGAGAGCATGGCCGCCGGTTTGGAGAAGCTCGCCGAGCTGCCCGATCCCGTCGGCCGCGTGCTCGACCACTGCGTGCTTGCGAGCGGTGTGGACCTGACCCGCGTGAGCGTGCCGTTGGGCCTGGTCGCCATGGTCTACGAGGCGCGCCCCAACGTGACGGCCGACGCCGCAGGCATCTGCATCCGTACCGGCAACGCCTGCATTCTACGCGGCGGCTCGCTGGCCTATCACTCGTGTGCCATGATCGCCGAGCTGCTGGCCGATGCGCTCGAGGCCAAGGGCTTCCCGCGCGAGGCCGTGTCGATGATCGAGTCCACCGACCGCGAGGCCACCGGCGAGCTCATGAAGCTCCGCGGTATTGTCGACGTACTCATTCCGCGCGGAGGTGCAGGCCTGATCCAGCGCTGCGTGCGCGAGTCGCTTGTGCCGGTGATCGAGACGGGCACGGGCAACTGCCACATCTACGTGCATGAATCCGCCGACTTTGATAAGGCGCTCAACATTATCGTTAATGCCAAGACCCAGCGCGTAGGCGTGTGCAATGCCGCCGAGTCGCTGCTGGTCGACCGTGCTGTGGCCGATGCGTTTTTGCCCGCGGTCGTGACCGTGCTGCATGACCACGGCGTGCTCATTCACGGCGACGAGGCAACCTGCGCCGCATGCGCCGATGCCGGGCTTGTGGAGGGCGATGACTACGTCGCCGCGACTGAGGAGGACTGGGGTCGCGAGTACCTGGCGCTCGAGATGAGCGTGAAGGTCGTGGCAAACGAGGACGAGGCCATCGCACACATCAACCGCTACGGCACGATGCACTCCGAGGCCATCGTTGCCGAGGATACGGATGCTTGCGAGCGCTTCCTCGATGCTGTCGATGCCTCGGCCGTGTACTCCAACGCCAGCACTCGCTTCACTGACGGCGGCGAGTTTGGCCTGGGTGCCGAGATCGGCATCTCGACCCAAAAACTCCACGCCCGTGGCCCCTTTGCCGCCGAGGCCCTCACCACCTACAAATACAAGCTCCGCGGCACCGGCCAGGTCCGTCCCTAACGCCCGCGCAAACAAAAACCACCACAAAGGTGCCTGTCCCCTTTGTGGTGGTTTTAGGTGGCGTTGACGGTTAGGCCTGGAAGGTATCTCGGTCGGGGGCGAAGGACTGCATGGCCGCGATGGTGCGGTCAAAGAGCTCGGGGAGCTCCCAGCCCAACATCTCGGCGCCCTGCGAAATCACGTCGCGCGAGCAGCCGGCGGCAAAGCGTTTGTCCTTGAACTTCTTCTTGAGCGACTTGGTCGTAAAGTCCATAACGCTCTTGCTCGGGCGCATGATGACGGCAGCGCCGATCAGGCCGGTGAGCTCATCGCAGGCAAACAGGATCTTTTCCATCTGCAGCTCGGGCTTGGGTAGTGAGGTGTTGAAGTCCGACGTGTGCGTCTGGATGGCGCGAATGAGCTCGGGAGACGCACCTTCGCCCTCAAGAATCTCGGCAGCATAGATGGTGTGGTTAATGGGGTCGTCCTCATGCTCCTCCCAATCCAGGTCGTGCAGCAGACCGACGATGCCCCAAAACTCCTCGTTCTCGGGGTCGAACTCGCGCGCAAAGTAGCGCATAGTGCCCTCGACCGTCTCGCCATGGGTGATATGGAACGGGTCCTTGTTGTGCTCATTGAGCAGTTCGAACGCGCGGTCGCGGGTGATTCCGGCGGTAAGCGGCTCTGCCATAAGAGACTCCTTGTGCTCGTGGGTATCGATAAGAATGAATACTACTAGAACAAGAAAACCACCACAAAGGTGCCTGTTCCCTTTGTGGTGGTTTTTGGCGCGGATGGGTTAGTTGAGGGCGGCTTGGGCTAGGCGGGCTTCGGCGGCCTCCTCGGTGACGCCAAGGGCCACGGCGAACTCCTCGATGGAGCGGCGTTTGGCCTCCTTGAGTACGCGCATGTAGTAGGAGCTGGGTTTTTTATCAGCTTCCTCGGCCTGGCGGATGCGGTGCATCATGGTCTTTGCCACGCGGACCGTCTCGGGCGCGCCCAGCTTGAGCTGCTGCTTAAAGTGCGTCTCCTCAAGCGAGCTGTTGCGCTCGGTAAAGGTGTCGCACTCCAGCTCGTCATAGTGGCTCAGCAGGTGCTCGGCATCTTGCTGAGAGATGGCGGCGTGCAGACGGTCGGCCTGCGCCACGGGGTACATGAGGATCGTCTGCGCATGTCCCTGCTTGGTCTCGAGCAACAGCATGGGCTGCGGTGTGTCGTCCCTAAAACCGACGACGGTGCAGACTCCCTGGCCCGGATGAATGACGTGTTGACCGATTGAGAACATGCTACCTCCAACTTATACGAATTTACGTATGTCTAGAATAACACGCTGACGTGCGCAAACCCGTACTTTATGCAGGAAAAGCACACAACTCTGATAGGTAAGAGTATTCGATAACAGACGCAGCTCATTCACACCTTTATGCATTTTCAACGCCTGCATAATCTGCAGGCAGACCGGCATCTTTGAGTGACTCCATACAAGCTGTAGTCATTTTTGTGCATATGCAATATCTATTAGCTTTACCCTGCGACAGTGCCCGTCGCTTGTGATAGAGTGCTACAAACTCTGGCTTTTGCCCTACGAGTGACCAAGAGCTCGGGGGCTTTAACACAAGGAGGATCTATGCCCGAGAAGATTGAAGAGCTGGTACGCGCTGCGCTTGCTGCGGCCCAGGAGGCCGGCGACCTTTCCGCATTTGAACTTGACGATTGCGCTATCGAGCGACCGGCTGACACTTCTCATGGCGAGTGGACCTCTACCATGGCCCTGAAGTCCGCCAAGCTGGCCCACTGCGCCCCGCGCAAGATCGCCGAGGCCATCGTTGCCCATATGCCCGAGGACCCCGCGATCGAGAAGGTCGAGATCGCAGGCCCCGGCTTCATCAACTTCTACCTCTCCGTTGCCGTCAAGAATGCCATCTTTGGCGAGGCTCGCGAGAAGGGTATGGACTTCGCTAAGTCCAACGTCGGTGGTGGCCTGAAGACCCAGGTCGAGTTCGTTTCCGCCAACCCCGTCGGCCCCATGCACATCGGCCACGGCCGCTGGGCCGCGCTGGGCGACTCGCTCTGCCGCGTTATGGATCACGCCGGTTACGACATCCAGCGTGAGTTCTACATCAACGACCACGGCTCTCAGATGAACACCTTCGGCAACTCCATCAGCACGCGCTATATGCAGCTTGCCGACATCGTCGCCAAGCAGGGCGTGGATATCGACGAGGCTCACAAGCTGCTGATCGCCGACCGCGACGCCTTTGTTGCCGACGAGAACGACGAGCATCCCGAGACCCATCCGTATCAGGACAACTTTGCCGAGACCCTGGGCAAGGACTCCTACGGCGGCGACTACATCATCGACGAGGCCGCCGAGTTCTGGCGCACCGACGGCGATAAGTGGGTCAACGCCAATCCGCAGGAGCGCATGGAGAGCTTCCGTGAGCGCGGCTATGTAAAGATGGTCGACAACATGCGCGACCTTTGCCATGCCGTTAACTGCGACTTCGATCGTTGGTTCTCCGAGCGCTCGCTGTATGTGAAGGACACCGAGGGCGAGACCGCCGGCACCTCCGCCGTCGACCGCGCTTTTGAGAAGCTCGACAAGATGGGCTATCTCTACACCAAGGACGGCGCCCTGTGGTTCCGCTCCACCGACCTGGGCGATGACAAGGACCGCGTTCTGATCAAGTCCGATGGCGAGTACACCTACTTCGCCTCCGACGTTGCCTATCACTGGGATAAGTTCCAGCGCGTCGACCACGTCATCGACATCTGGGGCGCCGACCACCACGGCTACATCGAGCGCGTCCGCTGCGTCTGCGATGCCTTGGGTTACCCCGGCAAGTTTGAGGTTCTGCTGGGCCAGCTCGTCAACCTGCTGCGCAACGGCAAGCCCGTCCGTATGTCCAAGCGTAAGGGCACCATGGTGACCCTGCAGGAGCTCGTCGACGAGGTCGGCTCCGATGCTGCCCGTTACACCCTCATCTCCAAGAGCTCCAACCAGATGGTCGACTTCGATATTGAGGCCGTCAAGAAGCGCGACAACTCCAACCCGGTGTACTACGTGCAGTACGCTCACGCCCGCGTGTGCTCCATCCTGCGCCGTGCCGCTGACGTTACGCCCGAGCGGGCTGACGAGATGGGCATGAAGGCCGTCGCCGCCAAGGCCATCGGTGAGAACGTCGATTACTCGCTGCTGACCGACCCGACCGAGCTCGCCCTTTCGCGCAAGCTCAACGAGCTCACCGACCTCATCGCCAGCTGCGCTCGCGACCGCGCCCCGTTCCGTCTGACGCACTTTGCTGAGGAACTCGCCGGCGACTTCCACAGCTTCTACGCTGCCTGTCAGGTGCTGCCGAGCGAGGGCCGTCCCGTCGACCCCGAGCTTTCGCGTGCCCGTCTGGCCGCTTGCGATGCCGTCCGTGTGACGCTCGCCCTGGTGCTCACCCTCGTTGGCGTTTCCGCGCCCGAGCAGATGTAAGCTACGGGTCATTTGACCGTACAGACTTGGTTTAACTAAGCCTTGAAAGCCCGATCTCCCACGGAGGTCGGGCTTTTTGCAAACGCCGACGTATTGACGAATTTGGAACTGCTGGAAATACGAAACTATGCCGGTTTACTACGATGAAATGAGAAATTCCAACTACGCCGGCTTTTCGCAAAAAAGTGCAAGGCATCTACCTGCACTGATAATTGTTCTCGGGGGAAGCGGGCACTGCGGGGCGCGGCAA
>URWQ01000099.1 GCA_900551635.1 uncultured Collinsella sp.
CCACATCGAGCAGACCCGCCAGATCGCCCGCCGCTTCAACGAGCGCTACGGGCGGGTGTTCCCGGAGCCCCACGGACTTCTCACCGACGCCGTGGAAATCCCCGGCCTCGACGGGCGCAAGATGTCGAAGAGCTACGGCAACGCCATCAACATCTCGATGACCGCCGAGGAAACGGCCAAACGCATCAAGAAGAGCCAGACCGACTCCGAGCGCATGATCACGTTCGATCCCGAGAACCGCCCCGGCGTGTCTGGTTTGCTTTCGACGGCCGCCATCTGCACCGGTCGCTCCGAGGTCGAAATTGCCGAGGAGATTGGCATGGGCGGCTCCGGCCAGCTCAAGAAGTACGTGACCGAGGCCGTCAACGAGTACTTCGCACCTATCCGCGAGCGTCGCCAGCGCTACGAGAACGATCTGGATTACGTGAAGGACGTGCTGCACGAGGGCAACCGTCGCGCCAACGAGATCGCCGAGCAGACCCTGGCAGAGGTTCAGGACGCCATGGGTATGGTGTACTAGACCGATCTGCTGGCTTGAGCTTTCGATTGCTATAGGGCGGGCGCTACGGCGTCCGCCTTTTTTGGAGCGGACCGCTTCGGCTCCGTCCATCACACTCTCCCGACAAACAGGAACAGGCCCGCTGGCAGATAGTTGCCAGCGGGCCTGTTCCCGAAGTACACCGTTGAATCGCACAGAGGGGAGGGATGCGAATCAAACTCAACAGGGCAGGCTTTTTCATCGCCTATTGCCTGCTCCGTTGCTGAATACAATATAGTTCACCGTGGTTTACTTTGTAGCGTCAATATCGCCCGCCATAGCTTCTCCATAAGTTAGCCCAAGTAAACTAAACCACCACAAAGGGGACAGGCACCTTTGTGGTGGTTTTCGCCACGGCAGAGCCGCTAGAGCCCCGCTGGCCAGCGACAGGCGGCCAAGTCGACGTGTACATCGTCCTTAAACGCCACACCCTCCCCTAGCAAAAGCTCACGTTGAGCATCGGGACCGCCAAAAGCGAAGCCCTCGCATATGTGCCCGTCGGCAAACACCACGCGGTGGCAGGGAATCTCGCCGGGGCGCGGATTACTATGCAGGGCATACCCCACGTACCGCGCGCTTCGTGGACGACCGGCAAGCAGCGCCACCTGACCATACGTGGCGACCATCCCCTCGGGAATCTGCTCGACCACCTCGTACACCCGTTCAAAAAAGCCCTCAGACGCCATTGCTCGCTCCCTTCCACCCGGAAAAGCATAAACCACCACAAAGGTGCCTGTCCCCTTTGTGGTGGTTTATGGCAGGTCGGTTAGTTGGCGGGTTGGAAGAAGGCTACGGCTACGGCGCCGGGGCCCACGTGGGTGCCGATGGTGGCACCGATGGTGTGAACGGGCAGATCGCCCTCGGAGTGACCGGCCCAGAGCGCTGCGCTGTCCTCGATATACTTCTTGAGCACCGCGTCCGAAAGGCCCGTGTAGCCGAGCGCCAGCGGCATAGAAAAGTCGACGCCGCCCGCCTGCTCAACCTTCTGGTTCAACAGGTTGCGGCCGTTCTTGGAGCCGCGTGCCTTGCCCAGCTGCACGATCAGACCATCCTCCGCTGCCACCACGGGCTTCACGTTGAGCAGCGTACCCACAGCACCAGCCGCAGCAGACAGGCGACCGCCGCGAACGAGGTACTCAAGCGTCTCGAGCAGGCCGATGACGACAACACGGTCGCGCACGGCCTCGACAGCCGCCGCGATCTGAGCCGCGCCTTGGCCCTCGTCCACCAAACGCAGCGCGTACTCAACCAGCACGCGCTCGCCCAGGGTAACGTTATTGCTATCCACCACATACACATCGCCGCCCGGCGCCTCGGCAAGTGCGGTGCGGGCACTTTGGTTGGTGCCCGAAAGCTTAGCGCCCACGGTAATAATCACAGCCTCATCGCCGGCTTCACGAACCTTGGAAATCGCCTGCGAAAAGGCGTACGGGTTGACCTGACCGGTCTTGGGCAGCTCGTCGCGCTCGACCAGCATCTCGTAAAAGCGCTGGTGATCGATGTCGACGCCATCCATGTACACATCGGTGCCAAAGGTGACGGATAGCGGCAGGACGGATAGTGCCGGATGCTCCGCAGGCGACATATCGCTCGCGGAGTCGGTAATGATACGGACGGACATAGCGAATCCTTTCTTGCGCAGGTCCCGCGCAGGGAATTTTGACAGCAAGATCCCAGCGCGACACGCACGCTCAAATAGGAACTGTGCAGTTGTTGATTAGAAGCAAGTACCAGCGCGGCTCTACATCTCGCGCAGGGTGTTGAGAATCGTGCGCAGCGACGCATACATCTGCTCGCGCTGCTCCACACCCATAGCCTTACCGGTGGTATCGAGCACCTCGCGAATGATGCGGTCCGCCTCGCTCATGCTCTCGCCGCCCAGAGCGGTCAGGCGCACCGGAGCACGGTACTTAACGGCGGCATCGCCCGAATCATCGACCTCGACGTAGCCACCCTCCTCCAGATGCGCGAGCGTACGCGAGACGGCGGCGCGGGTCACGCCTGCCATGCGAGCCAGGTCGGCGCCAGTCAGGCCGTCCTTGCTGCGCTCAAGATAGTACAGGCACATGACGTCGGAGCCCTTGAGACCCAGCCTTGCGCCCTCAGACGTCTTAATGCGCTGGATCTCCTTGTAGAGCCCGCTGATCAGTCCGACAAAGTCCTCGAAACGTGTCTCGTCGTTCTGTTGCATGGGAGACGACCGCCTTTCGCTTGCATAATGCTAACGGGTAAACATCTTAACCGTACCCAGCGGCCGCCAGCCCTGCACGCCTCATTTGTTAACTCATCAACATAAAAACCACCACAAAGGGGACAGGCACCATTGTGGTGGTTTTGACCGTCGAGTTTGATCCGCAGACTTCGCTACAGCTCCACGCAAGGATTGTCGCGGGTCACAAGCGTCTTAACGACAACCGTCGCTCCCAGATAGCGCTCGAGCAGCTCGGCTAAGCGATCGATCGCGGCCTGGCAATCCCCCATCCGTTCGGGCTCAACACATTCAATCGCCAAAAACGCGTCGGCCGAATCGTCGGACAGAGCCGTTCGAACGCCGTCGCGCCAGTTCCAGCAGCGGCACACGGCGCCCGCATCGTCGATGTAGGCCAGCTCGCCGGGCAGCGTCGGGTCATCCGCTTCCTCGCCAAGCGGCAAGAACGCATCGCCACCATCGGTCACCTTCAAGCGAAGATCTCCCTCAATCGCATGCAGGTCCTCGCCGCCAACGGGCAGCGCATAAGTCAACGAAATCGTGTTGTAGATATCCACCGCCGGTGTGATGTGGCCGACCGGCTTGCCTTTGAGCACGCGCTTGAGCAGGTTCTCAACTGAGCAACGCGCGCCCTTCTTGGTCTTGAACAGGCGATACACCTCGCGCCATGCCTTAACCGGCGCGTTCTCGCTGATGGTATCGCTTGTCAGGTGACGCTCCGCATCGATATTGGCGCGATTGAGCAACGTGGCGATCGCATCCACGTCCTCCTGGGGAATCTGGGCCGCGGGCTTCATGCCCTTTACGACCACGACACCGACCACCGCCTGCGGAAACAGCTCCCAAAACGAATCCTCGGCAACGAAACTCTTCATATACTCTCCCTTCATAGCGTACGCCCGAGCGAGGGCGCCTAAACAAAAAGCGCCCTCACAGCGGCCACCTTCAAAGTCCTACGGTGCCGCCACAAGAGCGCTTACGCTGTCCCCATCCGGAGAAGGGGACGATATGTCAGGCGTATTGTAACCCGAGTCATCCACGCGAGCAAAACCACCATAAAGGCGCCTGTCCCCTTTGTGGTGGATATGGACTCACGGCGAAGCTAGTGGCGAAGGCCCAGCAGCCCGCGGCCGCGATGACGGGCGTCGGCGTGTACTTGAGCGTGCGGGCCGGCGGCTTTAACGGACTCGGGCAGGTGCGAGTACTTCTTCTCGAAGTTCTCCTCGAACATCACCGCCAGGTTGTGCGCGGCCTCGTCATAGCGCGCGGTGCTCTGCCAGTATTGGCGCGGCACCAGGATGCCATCGGGCACGCCGTGGCACGTCGTGGGAATGTCGACGTTAAAGATGTCGTCGTGCACGAACTCGCTGTCCTCGATGGTGCCGTCGAGGGCGCGTGCGACCAGCGAGCGCGTGTAGGCCAGCTCGATGCGATGACCCACGCCGTAGCCGCCGCCAATCCAGCCGGTGTTGACCAGGTACACGCGTGTGCGGCCGTCGGCAATGCGCTCGCCAAGCATCTTGGCGTAAACCATGGGGTCGAGCGGCATAAACGGCTCGCCGAACAGCGAAGAGAACGTGGGCGTGGGCTCGGTGACGCCGACCTCGGTGCCGGGAATCTTAGCCGTAAAGCCCGTCACAAAGTGGTACATGGCGGCATCAGCCGTCAGGCGTGAGATGGGCGGCAGCACGCCAAAAGCGTCGCAAGTCAGGAACAGCACGACACTCGGAGTGGTGCCCATGCCCTTAGTCCACGCGTTAGGAATGTGCTCCACGGGATAGGCCACGCGCGTGTTGTGCGTGATCGAGATGTCGTCGTAGTTGGGCTTGCGGTTCTCGTCGAGCACCACGTTTTCGCAAATGGCGCCAAAACGGACGGCGTTGAAGATCTCGGGCTCGTGGAAGGCGTCCAGGCCCTCGCATTTTGCGTAGCAGCCACCCTCGATGTTGAAGATGCCCATGTCGGACCAGCCGTGCTCGTCGTCGCCGATCAGCAGGCGCGTGGAGTTGGCAGAAAGCGTGGTCTTGCCCGTGCCGGACAGGCCAAAGAACACGGCAGTCTCGTGCGTGACGGGATCCATGCTGGCCGAGCAGTGCATGGGCAGCACGTCATCCTCGACGGGCAGCAGATAGTTCATGACGCTAAAGATCGACTTTTTAATCTCGCCGGAGTAGCCGGTGCCGGCGACCAGAATCACGCGTTCCTGGAAGTTGATGACCACGGCGGCGCTGGAGTTGAGGCCCTTGATGGCAGGATCGCACTGGTAACCGGGCGCTGCGAGCACGCAGAAGTCGGGCTCGCCGGTGCGCGCGATTTCGCGGGCGAGCGGACGGGCGAGCATTTGCTTAATGAAGAGTGCCTGGCTGGCACGCTCGCAGGCAACAAGCAGGCGACGCGTGTGGTTGCGGTCAGCGCCCGCCATGCCGCGCGTGACGAACACGTCGCGCTCGTTGAGATAGTCGACGATGCCGGTCTTGATGGCCTCATAGCTCTCGACGGACAGTGGGCGGTTGACCGCACCCCAGGCGATCTTGTCGTGAACATCGGGGGTGTCAACGATAAAACGATCGTTGGGCGAACGACCAGTGCGCTCCCCCGTCTCGATCACGAGCGCGCCATTAGAAGCCATACGGCCCTCTTTGCGACGAATAGCGTGCTCGACAAGCTCTGCCGCCGGCAGGTCCACCAGCAGACGGGGTTGATTCTCGGCGGGATCTTCAACGAGCGTAATACCAAAGTTGGACAGAACTTCTGCAGGGGTAACACCAGGCATGGGGCCTCCTTTAAAAACGCGACACGTGGACGCGACGCGCACTTTACTCACGTAAAGCCCGTTGTACCCGATATGCAAAAACGTTTTTGCGGCAAGGGCGGCAAGCCCGCCCAACGGTCAAAAATCGCAGGCAAGCGGCCTAGTCATTGGGGACGTTTTTAAACGCCTAGTCATTGGGAACACTCTTGAACAGGCAACATTCAAGGAGCGCCCCCGGATGCCGGCACTTAGGGACGTTCCCAAAGTGCCGGCACATAAGGAACGTCCCTAAGTGCCGACTACTGAATGGCGCCGCCGAAATTATTGAACAACCTGTTCAAAAACATGAATGGATACCACCGCGACTATACTAGAGCGCAGCAATAGAAAGGACCTCGCTTTGAGCATCACGCCCCTCGATAGCATTCGCCGCGCCATCGCGCACCGCAATGGCGTCGCCGACCCCGCCGTAGCGGGCAGCGGCACCGCAAGGGCCCAGGGCGGACGCATCGAGAACGGCCTGTTCCCCGCCTCGCACACCGCCGAGGAGCTCGCACGCATCCAGGAAACTCGCCAAATCGCAGCATCCCCGCATCTCGGACTTCTATTTCAAAGCGCG
>URWQ01000100.1 GCA_900551635.1 uncultured Collinsella sp.
CCACGGCTATCCCTGGGAGGTCCGCCGTCAGGACAAGGCCGTGACCATTAAGTTTGGTGGCCATGTGGAGGGCTTTGAGGAGAACGGCCGCACGTTCTACCGCACGGTGGACACGCAGGACATTCTGGCCGTCCCATATGACATCCCCGTTGTGGGCTATGCCGGCGAGACCGTCAACAAGCTGCGCGTCTGGGCCGCCGAGCCGGTCGAGGAGCACTTCGATCTGGAGGCCTTCAACCGCGGCGACTACGCCCTGGCCGATGCCGAGCGCGCCGAGGCCGAGGCCATCAGCGCCATCCTCTACCCCAACGACGCCGGCGAGCACGGCCGTCTGCTGCGCTTAAAGCAGGAGTACCTGTTTGTCTCGGCCGGCATCTACAGCCTGCTCGACACCTTTGAGAAGGAGCACGGCGAGAACTGGGAGCTGCTGCCGCAGTTTGTGGCCATCCACACCAACGACACGCACCCCGCCATGTGCGGCCCCGAGCTCATGCGTATCCTCATCGACGAGAAGAAGCTCGAGTGGGACGACGCCTGGAACATCGTGACGCAGGTCGTGAGCTACACCAACCACACCATCCTGCCCGAGGCTCTGGAGAAGTGGCCCATTGGCACGTTCTCCAAGCTCCTCCCCCGCGTGTACCAGATCATCGACGAGATCAGCCGTCGTTGGCACGAGTCGTTCGACACCACGCAGGAAGGCTGGCAGGAGCGTCTGCGCCAGACCGCTATCCTCTGGGACGGTGAGATTCGCATGGCCAACCTGTCCGTGATCTGCAGCCACAGCGTCAACGGCGTGGCCAAGATCCACTCCGACATCATCAAGAACATCGTGCTCAAGGACTTCTACGCCCTCACGCCCGAAAAGTTCAACAACAAGACCAACGGCATCTCGCACCGTCGCTTCTTTGCCGAGGCCAACCCCACCTACGCCAAGCTCGTGACCGAGGCCATTGGCGATGGCTGGCTCAAGGACGCCTTTAAGCTGGAAAAGCTCAAAGAGTTCCAGAACGACAGCGAGTTCCTGAAGGCCGTGGGTGCCTCCAAGCGCGCCAACAAGGAGCGTCTGGCCGCCTACGTTAAGGCCGAGACCGGTCTGGTCATTGACCCCAACACCGTCTTCGATGTTCAGGTGAAGCGCTTCCACGCCTACAAGCGTCAGCTTATGAACATCATGAAGGTGATGGACGTCTACAACCGTCGCATCGCCGACCCCAACTTCCACGTGACGCCGACGACCTTCATCTTTAGCGGCAAGGCTGCCTCGAGCTACACCTTCGCCAAGGAGACCATCCGCCTCATCAACTCCGTCGCCGAGGTCGTCAACAACGACCCGCGCGTCAACGAGGTCATGAAGGTTTGCTTTATCCCCAACTTCCGCGTGAGCAACGCCCAGCTCATCTACCCTGCCGCCGAGATATCGGAGCAGATCTCCACGGCCGGCAAGGAGGCCTCGGGCACGTCCAACATGAAGCTCATGATGAACGGCGCCATTACGCTGGGCACCCTCGACGGCGCCAACATCGAGATCGCCGACCTGGCCGGACGCAAGAACGAGGCCATATTTGGCCTGACCGCTCCTGAGGTCGAGCAGCTCTGGGCATCCAATAGCTACTTTGCGTGGGATACCCTCAACGGCGACCGCGAGCGCCTGGGCCGCGTGATGGACGAGCTCAAGGACAACACCTTTGCGGGTCTTTCGGGCAACTTCGAGAGCATCTACAACGAGCTCATGAACAACAACGACCCCGACCTGGTCATGGCAGACTTCCGCAGCTATGTGGATGCGTGGGAGAAGCTCACCGGCAGCTACGGCGACCAGGAGACCTGGAACCGCAAGGCGCTGCTCAACACCGCCTCCTCCGGTTGGTTCTCGAGCGACCGCACCATTCGCGAGTACCGCGACGAGATCTGGCACGCGTAAAGGCGCGCGAGCTCCCTTATGCCAGCACGGCATTACTCGACGGGCGCGACCGAGCGCCGCGCCCGTCGCTAATGGGTTTAAGAACATCGATGACAGAAGGAGAAATCGATGAGTAAGAAAGAATGCATCGCGATGCTCCTCGCAGGAGGACAGGGCAGCCGATTGGGGGCACTCACCCAAAAGATCGCCAAGCCGGCGGTTAGCTTTGGTGGCAAGTTCCGCATTATCGACTTTTCGCTCTCCAACTGCTCCAACTCGGGCATCGACACGGTGGGCGTTCTGACGCAGTACCGCCCCTACCTGCTGCATGCCTATGTGGGCTCCGGCGAGGCCTGGGATCTGGACAGCCGTGACGGCGGCGTATCGATCCTTCCGCCGTACGAGACACAGACCGGTGGCGCCTGGTATGCGGGCACGGCCGACGCCATTACGCAGAACCTCGACTACATCAAGGCCAACGACCCCAAGTACGTCCTGATTCTTTCGGGTGATCACCTGTATCGCATGGATTACCGCAAGATGCTCAAGACGCACATTGAGAATAACGCCGACCTCACCGTAAGCGTTATGCCTGTGCCGTGGGAGGAGGCCAGCCGCTTTGGCATCCTGACCACCGACCCCGAGGACGGCCGCATCACCAAGTTCACCGAGAAGCCCGATAAGCCCGATTCGAACCTCGCATCCATGGGCATCTACATCTTCTCGGCCGACGTGCTGATCGAGGCACTCGAGGAGGACGCTCTGGACCAGCGCTCGAGCCACGACTTTGGCAAGGACATCATCCCCAAGCTGCTCGGCGAGGGCAAGCGCCTGTACAGCTACGAGTTCCACGGTTTTTGGAAGGACGTCGGCACCATCGCCAGCTTCCACGAGACCTCGATGGACCTGCTGGGCAACAACCCCGAGTTCGATCTGTTCGACAAGCACTTCCCCATTATGTCCAACATCACCACGCGTCCGCCGCACTACATTGGCCCGGATGGCCGACTGGACGACTGCCTGGTCTCCAACGGCTGCAAGATCTACGGCACCGCTCGCCACTCGATCCTTTCGACCGATGTCATCATTGAGGAGCGCGCCGTGGTCGAGGACTCCGTGCTGCTGCCGGGTGCGCACGTTAAGAGCGGCGCGCACATCTGCCGCGCTATTTTGGGCGAGAACTCCACGGTCGAAGAGGGCGTGAAGCTCGGCTCTGTCGATACCACCAAGGATACGGCCGTCGTTGGAAATGACGTCGTTATCGGGAAGGGGGAATGATCCGATGATCAATCGCAAGGCCATCGGTTATATCACCGCTAACTACTCTTCGACCTACGGCAGCGTTCTGCTCAAGGACCGCCCCATCGCGTCCGTTCCGTTTTTGGGCCGCTACCGCCTGATCGATTTCCCGCTGTCCAACATGATGAATGCCGGCATTAAGACCGTCGGCGTCGTCATGCCGGGCAACTACCGCTCGCTGATCGACCACGTGGGCTCGGGCAAGGACTGGGGCCTGGACCGCAAAAAGGGCGGCCTGTTCATGGTTCCCGGCAACGCGTATGGCACCACCAAGGGCGGCATGCGCTTCCTGCTGCGCGACATCATCTCCAACAAGACGCTGTTCCAGCGCTCGGATAAGCCCTACGTTGTGATGATGGGCACCAACATCATCTTTAACATGGACCTCAACACCATCATCGACGCGCACGAGAACTTCGGTGCCCAGATGACCGTGGTGTACTGCAAGGCCACGCACAACGTCGATGACGAGACCAAACTCGAAATTAACGAGAACGGCCGCCTGACGGGCGTGAGCGCCGGCGTCGTGTACGGCGACAACGCCTCCATGGACTGCTGCATCGTCAACCGCGAGACGCTGCTCGAGATCATCGACCACTACCAGGCCGCCGACTATCTGGACCTGCTCGAGGCACTCCAGGGCGACTTTGGCAACATCGATGTGTGCAGCTACGAGTACAAGGGCGAGGTCGTGGGCGTGTTTAGCGAAAAGTCGCTGTATCGCCGCAGCATGGACCTGCTCGACCAGACCGTGGCCGACCAGCTCTTCGATCCCGAGCGCCCGATCCTGACCAAGGCTCACGACGTGCCGCCTTCGCGCTATGCGACCGGCAGCCACGCGTGTAACTCGATCATCTCGGCCGGCTGCATCATCAAGGGCACCGTGCGCAACTCGATCCTGTCGCGCGGCGTTGTGGTCGAGGAAGGAGCCTCGGTGACCAACTCGATCATCAACCAGAGCTGCATCATCAAGAGTGGCGCCCGTGTTGAGAATGCCATCCTGGACAAGAACAACGTGGTTCCCACCAACACCGAGCTTCGCGGCACGCCCGAGAATATCCTGGTGCTGGGAAAGGCTCCGTTAACCTCCGATACCACGATCGTGCGTTAACGTTGGCACCGCAACATCGCTCGTAACATGTAGAATAGCCGCCCGGTTCGCGCCTGGCGGCTATTCTCGAATAACAACATGGGAGACAATATGGCTGATTCCAGCAAAAAGATGCAGATCGTGTTTGCCTCGGCCGAGTGCGCACCGTTTGTGAAGACCGGTGGCTTGGGCGACGTGGCGGGCTCGCTGCCTGCGGCGCTTGTGCGCGCCGGCGCCGAAGTCATCGTGATGGTGCCCAAGTATGCCACCATCAAGGACGAGTACAAGGCGCAGATGGAGCACTTCTCCGACTTTTACGTTAGCCTGGGCTGGCGCAATGAGTACTGCGGACTCGAGAAGCTCGAGCACGACGGCGTCACCTATATGTTCATCGACAACGAGCGCTACTTTGCGCGCGACTATCCGTACGGCTTCTTTGATGACGGCGAGCGCTTTGCGTTCTTCTCCAAGGCTATTACCGAGAGCCTGCAGCACCTGCCCGAGGGCTTTGAGTGCGACATCCTGCACTGCAACGACTGGCAGACAGCGCTGGCGCCCGTGTTTTTGCGCGAGTTCTACCAGGGCCTGCCGCTGTACGACCGCGTCAAGACCGTGTTCTCGATCCACAACGTGGCGTTCCAGGGCCAGTTTAGCGACACCGTAATGGAGGACATCCTGGGTGTGGCACATATTCCGGCGGCCGCCTCGCAGCTGCGTTGCGACGCCTGCAGCATCAACTACATGCTGGGCGCCCTGCGCTATGCCGACGCCATCACCACGGTGAGCCCTACCTATGCCAACGAGATCCAGACGCCCGAATTTGGCGAGGGCCTGGACGGTGTGCTGCGCGAGCGTTCGTACGCGCTGCAGGGCATTTTGAATGGCATTGACGTTGCGGGCTTTGATCCAGCAACTGACAAGCGCATTGCCGCCAACTACACCGTGGAGGACCGCTCCGGCAAGGCTGTGTGCAAGGCCAAGCTGCAGGAAGAGCTGGGGCTCGAGGTTCGAGATGACCGCCCGCTTATGGTCATGGTCACGCGTCTGACGCGCCAGAAGGGCATGGACCTGGTCATGTACGCGCTCGACCGCATCCTGGCCGGCGGCGTGCAGGTAGCGGTGCTGGGCACCGGCGACCGCGACTACGAGGACGGCCTGCGCTACTTCCAGGACAAGTACCCCGGCACCATGGCCGCACGCATCGAGTTCGATCCGGCGCTGTCGCAGCGTATGTATGCTGCCGCCGACATGTTCCTGATGCCTTCGAAGTTTGAGCCCTGCGGCCTGTCGCAGATCATCGCCATGCGCTACGGCACGCTGCCCATCGTGCGCGAGACCGGTGGTCTGAAGGACACCGTGATCCCGTACAACGAGTTTACCGGCGAGGGCACGGGCTTCTCGTTTAGCAACTTTAACGGCGACGAGATGGGCGATGCGGTATTCCGCGCGGCGCGTCTGTTCTGGGATAACCGCGACGCATGGAACCAGCTGGTCACGCAGGCCATGAGCCAGGACTTTAGCTGGACGCGCTCGGCCGATAAGTATCTGGACCTGTACTTCTTTATGCATCCGGAGATTGAGAGGCCGGCGGCTGTTGTCGACGAGCCTGAGGCTGTTGCTGAGCCGGTGGCCGCTGAGGAGCCCAAGGCCGAGGAGAAGCCGGTTGAGGCTGAGCCCACAAAGGCCGAGCCTGAGGTGAAGGCTGAGGCAGCTCCCGAGGTTGAGGC
>URWQ01000101.1 GCA_900551635.1 uncultured Collinsella sp.
AAGGAGAAGGGCGGCCACATCTACATCAGCGACTCCGTTGTCAAGGCCATAGCCCGCTATGTCGAGAACGGCGACGGCCCCATCCCCTACAGCGAAAACCAAGATGGCGAGACGAGGCGCGAACCCCAAGGCGAGAACATCGGCATCATCGCCCAGACCAGCGAGGGCGTCACACCCGCAGTCATCTCGATCATCCGCAGCAAGGTAACGGCCGAAGGAGATACAGCGGCAATCTTTGCCCGTGCCATGAGCGCTGACGGCAAGACAATCGGCACCATCAAGATTGAGAACGCCGCCATCCAGACGCCCGAAGGCGGCAAGATCATTGACTATCGCAAGCTCCGTGACGGCATCTACGAGGCAGGCCAAGCCATCGGCACGGGCGACGCCACGGTCGACTCCCTCTATATCAAAGCAGTCGCCAAAAGTACGACCATCGCACCTCCCGAGGTAGCCAAGCCGGAAGACCCCAAGCCCGACGAGACCAAGCCCGCAGAAAGCAAGCCCGCGGAGTCCAAGCAGAACCCCAAGCCTGAGGGCTCAAAGCCGACCAAGGCCGTTGCGGCTTCAACCACGAAAGCCAAGACTACCGGCGTGCTCGCGGCAACCGGCGACACCTCGAGTGCGGCCATCGTGGCAACCGTCCTTGCGGGAACAGCCGCTATCGCCGCAGGCACCATGGCGAGCCGTAAGCGTTCTTAGACGCCTCTGCGCACATGGCAGCTCCCGCGAAGGCCCCGAGCCCCAGCACCGTTTAACAACGCCACCGCCGAGCTCCCCTCCGGCGGTGGCGTTTTCCATATGCGTCCGCAGGGGATGCACGAGATTGTCTTTGGTCTAGCCCAACCGGCATACGCTGGCGTGCGACAATTGGGGCTGCCGATATCACAACACTGAGAGAAGCCCGTCATGGAAGCGCATCAAAAGCAGATAACCGTTTATTCGAATCATACGGAAAGCGCGCCTGTCATCTACCTTCCTGTGGTCGTGGGCGACGGCAGCGAGGTTTATAAGTGTTGCCGAGAGCTCGACTGTCCGCCATTCACCCTCGTCGCCATTAGCGGGCTCGATTGGAATCGCGAGCTGAGCCCTTGGGCATGCGACGGGACCGTACGCGATGCCGAGCCTTTCGGCGGCCAAGCTGCCGGTTTTCTTGATTATCTGCTGACTCAGATAATCCCCCAGGTGGAGTCGTCGCTTCCTCAGCCGCCCACCTGGCGCGGCATTGCCGGCTACTCACTGGCAGGCCTCTTTTCGCTTTGGGCTCTCTGGCAAACCGACGCCTTTGACCGCGCCACGAGCGCATCGGGGTCGCTATGGTTTCCCGACTTTGTCGACCGTGCCAGCACGGCCCCTTTTGCCGGCAGCCCGCAAGCCGTCTACCTGTCACTCGGCAAAAAAGAAACCAAGACGCCCAACCGCATGATGAGGCACGTACTCGACGACACGCGCGCCATGGAAAAACTGCTCGGCGAACGTGGTATTCCCACGACGCTGGAGCTCAACCCCGGCAATCACTTTGCCCAAACTGACCTGCGCATGGCGCGCGGCATCCACTGGATACTGACGCATTAAAAATGGTGCCCACGCGCATATACGCATGGGCACCATATCTTGTTTTAGCTGAACGCAGCTGCTACTCAGCAGCCTCTTCGAGTTCCGAGACATCAAACTCAAAATCATTACCCGGCAGAATCGCGTTGAGCACGATACCCACCAGCGAGCCCACGGCAAGGCCGGAAAGCGAAATCGTCACGCCGCCCAGCTCCAGCACGATGGCACCGGCGGTGTTATAGGCAATGCCGAGCGATAGCACGAGTACCAGAGCGGCCACAAGCACGTTGCGGTTGTTCTGGAAATCGACCTGGTTCTCGATGAGGTTGCGTACGCCCACGGCACTGATCATGCCATAGAGCACGAGCGACACGCCGCCGATAACGCATGCCGGCATGGCGGCGATTACGGCAGCGAACTTGGGGCAGAACGAAAGCACGATGGCACAGCACGCGGCAATGCGAATCACGCGCGGGTCGAACACACGCGTCAGGGCAAGCACGCCGGTGTTCTCGCCATACGTGGTGTTGGCCGGAGCGCCAAAGAGCGAAGCCAGAATCGTGGCAAGACCATCACCGAGCAGCGTGCGGTGCAGGCCGGGGTCGGCGATGTAGTTACGCTCGCAAGTGGAGCCGATAGCGGAGATGTCACCGATATGCTCGATCATGGTCGCAAAGGCCAGCGGCATGATGGTGATGATGGCCGTCGTGGCAAGACCGCTATCGAACTGCGGCCCAAAGAGCGAAAACACGGTGTTATCCCACACGATGGGCAAACCAACCCAGGGAGCGGCTGCGACGCCAGAAAAGTCGACCTCGCCCAGCGCAGTCGCAACGGCATAGCTCACCGCAACGCCCAGCAGGATCGGCACAATCTTGACCATGCCGCGGCCCCAGATGTTGCAGATGACGATCACTGCCACGGCGATAACGGCGACGAGCCAATTGGTCTGGCAGTTGGCAATGGCGGAGCTTGCCAAGATCAGACCGATGGAAATGACGATAGGGCCAGTCACCACCGGCGGGAAGAAGCGCATGACGCGCTTGGCGCCAAAGGCGCGGAACAGGGCCGCCAGCACCGGATAGAGCAGGCCAGCACAAGCTACGCCCAGACAGGCGTAGGGCAATAGCTCGGCCTCGCCGTTGGGCGCGATTGCGGCATAGCCTGCGATAAAGGCAAACGATGAGCCCAAAAATGCCGGCACCTTACCGCGCGACAAGAAGTGGAACAGCAGCGTGCCCAAGCCGGCAAACAAAAGCGTCGCCGAAACCGAGAGACCGGTGAGCACGGGCACCAGCACGGTGGCGCCAAACATGGCAAACAGGTGCTGCAGACCGAGCAGGAACATGCGCGGGCGGCCAAGCGACGATGCATCGTAGATGGCATCGGTGACAGCGGGTGTCGAGGATTGGGGCATGTATGTCCTTTCGAATGGAAGGGCGATCGGGCATATCGGATAACCTGCCCGAACGATACGATCCGAACCATTGTACGCGATACGCCACGTCTCTCATGCGCCGTCGCCTGCGAACGTTACCGCTATTTCCAAACGCGCTCGGCAATACGCTTGACCAGCGCGATCTTTGCCCATTGCTCGTCCTCGGTCAGCTTGTTGCCAATCTCGCAGCTGGCAAAGCCACACTGGGGCGACAGGTACAGGTTCTCGAGCGGCACGTACTTTGCGGCTTCGCGGATGCGCTCGACGATAACATCCTCCTCCTCAAGCTCAGCGACCTTGGTGGTCACCAGGCCCAGCACGACCTTCTTGCCGGGAGCAACATACTTGAGCGGCTCAAAGCCACCGGCGCGCGGCGTATCGAACTCAAGGTAGAACGCGTCGACGTTCTCATGTGCGAACAGGTACGGCGCAATGGGATCGTAACCACCCTCGAAGGCATACGTGGAGTGATAGTTGCCGCGGCACACGTGCGTGTTGATAACCAGATCGTCGGGCTTGCCCGCGATGGCGGCATTGTTGAGCGCCACGCCCAGCTCGCTCACCTTTTGCAGGTCAACCGGGCTCATGCCGGTCTTGGACACAAAGTCGGTATCGCAATAGATGCCCCAGGTGCAGTCATCATATTGGATGTTGCGGCAGCCTGCTGCGTACAGGTCGGCGATCACCGTGCGATAAGCGGCCGCAATGGCGTCGGCAAGTTCCTCATCGGTCTTATAGACAGCGCGCAGGCTCTCCTGCTGGCCGTCGCAGCGATCGAGCGTGACCTCAGAGAACGTCTGGATCGGCGCCGGAATGGTCTGGCGTGCGACCTGGCCCTCCCCCTCAAGCGCCTTGACGAACTTAAAATGCTCGACGAACGGGTGGTTCTCGCCGCTAATGGGACCAGTAACCACGGCGGTGTCGGCCGTCGTCTCCTCATCATGGAACATATAACCCGTGCGTGAGGTGCGGCGCACAATGCCGTTGAGGCCCCACATAAAATCGAGGTGCCAGTAGCTGCGGCGGAACTCGCCATCGGTGATCACCTGCAGGCCGGCGGCCTTCTGCTTGGCCACCAAATCGCGAATGGCATCGTCCTCGACGGCCTTAAGGCCGGAAGCGTCGAGTTTACCCGCGACATAGGCGGCACGGGCGTCCTTTACAGCCTGTGGGCGAAGAAAGCTGCCGACGATATCGGCGCGAAACGGCGCGTTCGGTTGAATCGAAGTGCTCATAGATATCTCCCTTTGCATTGGTTGCTTTACTGGGACAGAGTATGAGCGCTCATATGACCATCGTAAAATATATGTTTATAGCAGTTTGATATAGATGTTTCCTATATCAGTCTGGACTGTCATAAAGAGACTTGAACCGTGCGGAGCACAGCAGTCTAGATATGCTGACGAATCGCGTCGATATAGGCCCGACCGTAGCGCGTAAGCGTCGTGTTCTTGCGCGTGATGATGCCAATCTCCATGTACTCGTCCACGTCGAGCGGAATCGAGATAATGCCGGGGCCGTTGAGCTCGTGGCTGATCACGCCCGAGCATACCGTGTAGCCGTTGAGGCCCATGGCCAAATTGAACAACGTCGCACGGTCGCGCACGCGGATATTTTTGCGACGCTCGAACGTCGAGGTCAGCTCCTCGGAATAGTAAAACGAGTTGTAGCTGCCCTGCTCGTAGGACAGGAACGGGTAGTCTTCCAGATCCTCGAGCGTCACGCTGGAGCGGTCCGCCAGCGGATGGTCGGCGCAGACGAAGACATGCGGCGTGGCGCAGAAGAGTCCTTCGAACACGAGCTCGTTGGCCACCAGCATGCGCTCGATGACCTCGCGGTTGTGCTCGGACAGATATAGGATGCCCAGCTCGCTTTTCATGTGCGCGACATCCTCGATAATCTCGTGGGTTTGCTCCTCGCGCAGGGTAAAGTCGTAACGCGCGGCATCGAACTCGCGAATCACGTCGACAAACGCGTTGACGGCAAAGGAATAATGCTGGCAGCTCACACTAAAGTGCGGCACCTGCTCGGATGCGCCCTTGTACTTGCCCTCGAGCAGGTCAGCCTGGTCGAGTACCTGGCGCGCATAGCCCAAGAAGGTCTCACCTTCCTCGGACACAACGACGCCCTTGTTAGTGCGCTCAAAGATGTGCACGCCCATCTCGTTTTCGAGATCGCGAATCGATGCGGTAATCGAAGGCTGCGACACAAAGAGCCGGCGCGAGGCCTCGGTGATGCTGCCGCATTCGGCAACTTTGACGACATATCTGAGCTGCTGGAGCTTCATGATGGCCTCCCTAGACGTCCGCGATACCCGAACCCACCGCATCCATCTGACGCATAAACGGCGGCATCTCCCCCGTCGCGGCGCAGGCGGCAATCTGATGCAGAGCCCCGGCAACCGCATCGTCTGCCGCAGCGCCGATATGCCAGCGCGCGGCAGCAGTGACGGCCTCGTTGGCATTGGCGACTGCAACGGAGTTGGGAACGGCACCGATCATGGGCAGATCGTTATCGGAATCGCCAAATACGGCCGCCTCATCGGGCGTCAGGCCCAAAGCGCGCGCCAGCTCCAGCGCAGCGCAGCCCTTGTCCCAACCGGCCGGGAGAATATCGAATAGGCGCACGCGGTTGTTGGGAAATACAAGCGAGAGCTCCGGCACCTCGGCAGCAATGCGCTCGCGCAGCTCAGCAAGCTCTTCGCGCGAGCGGGCGCTCCAGATATTCGCCTTGTATACCGGGGCATCATCGACAACAGGACGGCACGGGGCCTCTTCGCCTTTGAGCCACGCATTACCGCCCGACTCCATGGCGCGACGAACGCGCTCGGGATCGCTCGTCACGCAGTAGGCATCGTTATTCCAAAAGTCATCACCCAGGCTGTAGACCTTCAGATACGTATCATCGGTCTCTTGCTCCAAGTAGTCAGCCAAGCGCATAAGGGCGGCGTTATCGGTTGCATGCGAGGCTCCCCCCCCCGCCGCGGCCAGTGAAAATG
>URWQ01000102.1 GCA_900551635.1 uncultured Collinsella sp.
GAACCGATCACCACGTTCTTGCCGCGGGCAGCCATGGCGCTCGCGATCTTACCGACCGTCGTGGTCTTGCCGGCACCGTTAATGCCCACAAACAGCACGCAGCTCGGCGTATCGGAGAACGGATCTCGCTCGATGGGCACAAAGTGCTGCTCAAGCTGCTCGGCCAGGGCGCGGCGAAGCTGCGGAGCGGTCTTGAGGTTCTTCTTGGCCGCGGCATCGCGCAGGTCATCGGAGACCTTGATAGCGACCTCGGCGCCCATGTCACCCATTACGAGGGTGTCCTCCAGGTCCTCCCAAAAATCCTCGTCGACCTCACCGCCAAAGTAGAAGACCTCGTTGAGGGCCTCGCGGCTGCGCTCAAGTCCGCGCGAGAGAGCATCGAAGAATCCCATTATACATTCACGACCTTTCCGGTTTCGCGATCGAGTTTTTGCGAGACGACGCGACTGACGCCGTCGGCTTGCATCGAGACGCCATAGAGGACGTCAGCGTCCTCCATAGTACGGCGCTGATGCGAGATAACCAAGAGCTGCGTATCGGAACGCAGCACATCGAGGGCTCCGATGAGCTTGGACAGGTTAGCGTCATCAAGCGCCGCCTCGACCTCGTCCAGCACATAGAACGGAACCGTACGTGTGCGGTACACGGCAAAAAGCAGGGCGAGCGCCGTCAGACTCTTCTCGCCGCCCGACATGAGCATCATCTTGGTGATGCGCTTGCCGCGCGGCTGCGCCACGACCTCGATACCCGTCTCGGCAGGATGCTCGGGATCGGTCATCTCCAGATGAGCCTGGCCGCCCGGGAAGAGCATAGCGAAGATCTCGCGGAAGTTCGCGTCGACCTTCTCAAACGTCACCAGGAACGCCTTGCGCATCTTGCGATCAATGGCCACCGTGATCTTGGTGAGCGCCTTGCGCGCGCTCTCCAGATCGGCCAGCTGCTCCTCGATGTAGTCGGCGCGGCGCTTGAGCTGCTCGTACTCCTCCATGGCAACTTGGTTAACGGGACCAAGGTTGTTGATCTGGCGCACAAGCTGGTTGAGTTCGCGCTCGGCGGCATCGCGGTCCGTGGGCACCGGAAGCATGAGCGCTTCCTCGAGCACCGTCGTGCCATCGGCGGTAATGGCCTTGATGGCAGCCTCGACCTGCACCTCGAGCTTGCCACGCGCGACCTTGAACTCGTTTTGCGCGGCGGAGGCGGTATCGACTCGCTCCTTAGCGCGGGCAACCTCTGCCTTGGCATCCTCGATGGTCTTCTTGAGCGAAGCGGAGTCCGCCTCCTCCAGAGAGGCCTGGTCACGCAGGCGCGCTGCCCAATCCGACGCGCGTTCCAACAGGGCAGAATAGCGTTCGTGCATGGGGTCGACGCGCAGGCGCAGCAGCTCGAGCGAGCGCGAAGCCTGGCGTGTTCCGCGGATACGACGGTCGATGCCCTCAAGACGATGCTCAAGGTCGGGCACGCGGCCCTTCAGCGAACGCAGGCGCTCGCTCGTCTGGGCCAGGCGCACCTTGGCATCGGCGAGCTTACCGGCGGCCTCGGAATCGTCACGGCGAACGCGATCGAGCTCATCGTTGGCCTCGGCAATCTGGAGACCCAGGTCGCTTGCCTGTGCACGCGCCTCGTCACGCGAACGGGTGAGCTCGTCAACGCGCGGGCGCGCGGCACGAACGGCCTCGGCAGCCTGCTCGCGGCGCTTGGAGATGCGCACGCGCTCGACCTCGGCATTGTTGGCGCTTTGCTCCAAGCGGCCGATCTCGGAGAGCAGCGAGCGGCGCTCGCCCTCAAGACGGGCGATCTCACCGGCGGCATCGCCCTCGGCGGCACGGGCCTCCTCGACGGCAACGTTGGCCTCGACGACTTGGTCCGAAGCATGCTCAAAGATGGCAGCCAGATCGGGTTCCAGGCCCTCGAGCTCACGGATGCGGCGCTTGCGCTCCAAGGCACCCAAAGCCTCGCCGGCATCAAGCCCCACGCGCACCAGGCCGCCGCAGGCGACGCGGGCGCCATCGGGGGTCACGTAAGTCACGCCTTCAACGACCGGCGCCGACAGCGCGGCAGCAAGATCGTCAACGACGTAATAGCCGCCGAGCAGCGCCTCGACGACGGGACCGTAGCCTGCGCGCACGGACAGACGATCAACCAGACGGGTACCGGAGGCGCCCTCAGCGGCGGTAGAGCCGCTCACGCCGCGCGCCACCAGCAGTGCCTCGCCCGAGGCCTTCTTTTGGTCCAGAGCCGCACGACCGGCACGCTCAAGCGTGGCGGCGTCATCAAACAGCAGCGCATCGATATCGCCGGCGAGCAATTGCTCAACCAGGCCCTCAAGCTCGCGCGGGGCCTCCAGCACGTCGCCCAGACGACCCAAGACATCGTCGCCCAGCGCACCCACCAGACGGCTCACGAGCGGCGAGCTGTCGGCCATGCGGGCATCGAGTTTCTTTTGGCTGGCAAGCTCCGAGCGCACCTCGGATAACTTGTTGCGTGCCTCGCTCTCACGGGCACGCAGGTCCTTCAGGGCCGCGCGTGCCGTCTCGGTGGCCTCACGCGCATCGACCTGAGCCTGGCGCGCTTCCTCAAGAGCGCCCTCAAGCTCCTCGGCGCGGTCGCGACGGCTCTCGAGCGAAGCCATGACCTCCTCGAGCTGCTCGTCGATCTGCTCCAGGCGCGAGGCATACATGTTGTCCTCGACCTCGGCATTGCTCAGCGAGTCCTTCACCTTGGCGAGCTCGAGCGCGGCGTTGTCGGCCACGCGCTGCACATCGCGTTGCTCACGCGTAAGCTGCGAAATCTGATTGTCGAGCGCCACGCGCCGCTCGTGGAGCTCTGCGGCGGCAGGACCAGCGGCGTCAACGTCCTCCTGGGCCTGCATGTGCGCGCCGGTCACTTCCTCAAGCTGCGCACGCGCGTCCTCGAGCTCCTCGACCACGCGACGACGCTGATGCTCGGAGCTCGAAATCTGCCCGCGCATGTCAGACAGGCGCGACACCATGTTGTGACCCTTTTCCTCGAGCAGGCGCATGTCGGAGTTAATACGGCCGACCACATCTTGCATATGGCGGCGCTGCTCGCCCAAGTCGCCCACAAACAGGCCCTTTTCCTCAAGCATAACCTGGAGCTTCTCGAGCTCGCGCTCCTTTTCGCTCATGCGGTACTGCGCAAGCTCCAGCTCGGCAGCACCTTCCTTGGAGCGGCTCTCCAGGTCGTTCCACTGCGACTGCAGCGAACGAAGCTCATCGACAGCCAGCATCTGCGTAAGCTCGTTCGCGCGCGAGGACAGCTCTTTGTACTTGCGCGCGCGATCGACCTGACGCTCCAGCGGTCGCAGCTGACGGGCGATTTCCTTATTGATGTCGCGGGCACGCATCAGGTGCTCGTCCATCGACTTAATCTTTTTGAGCGCTCGCTCCTTGCGGCGCTTGTGCTTGGAAATGCCGGCGGCCTCCTCGATGAGGGCGCGACGCTCCTCGGGGCGGCTCTGCAAAATGGCGTCGAGCTTGCCCTGGCTGATGATGGAATGCATATCCTTGCCCAGGCCCGAATCGTGCAGGATGTCCTGAATGTCCATCAGGCGGCACGGACTCGAGTTGATGAGGTACTCGCTTTCGCCCGAGCGATACATGCGACGGGTGATGGCGACCTCGTCAAAGTCGACGGGCAGCATATGGTCCGAGTTATCGAGCACCAGCGTGACCTCGGCGACACCCACCGGCTTGCGCGCCGACGAGCCCGAGAAGATGACATCCTCCATGGCCTGGCCGCGCAGCTGCTTGGCGCTCTGCTCGCCCAGGACCCACAGAATCGAGTCAGAGATGTTCGATTTTCCCGAGCCGTTTGGACCGACGATGACGGTCAGGCCCGGCTCAAACGTCATATGGGCGCGGTCGGCAAACGACTTGAACCCCTTGAGCGTAAGGGACTTGAGATACACGGTTCCTCGCTTACACGTGCTTCTTGTTCAGAATCACGCCGTTGGTGGTGTAACCCATGCGGTCGAGCGCTTCAAGCGCGGCAGCTCCCTCGGCTTCCTTCTTTGAGGAGCCCGAGCCGCGCTCCTGGCGAAAACCTGCATTCGGAACCACAGCGGTAAAGGTGGGCGCATGCGCCGGGCCCTCGGAGCCAACGAGCTTGTACGCCGGGGGCTCGTGACCGTCGGCTTGCACGCACTCCTGCAAAAACGACTTGGGGTTCGCAGGATGCTCGGCACGCTCGGAAGCCAAATGCGGCTTAAGCGTACGGTGAATGAACTCCGCCGCAACGTCCCAGCCGGCATCCAGGTACAGCGCGCCCACGAGCGACTCATAGACGTTCTCGAGGGCCGAATGCAGGCCGCGCGCACCGGTACCGGTCTCGGAGGCACCAAAGATAATGATGTCGTCGATGCCCAACTCGTGAGAAACCTCGGATAGCGTGGCGCCCGAGACGAGCGACACCTTCAAGCGAGTGAGCTTGCCCTCGTCAAACTCGGGATAGGACTCAAACAGGGAGCGTGCGACCACAGCGCCCAAAATGGAATCGCCCAAGAACTCAAGGCGCTCATAGCTGGCAGAAACCGGCTGGCCCTCGACTGCCGAGGGATGCGTAAGGGCCGCGCGCAGCAGCACCTTATTGTTGAACTCGTGGCCCAGGATTTCCTGGGCGCGCGTAAGTCGTTCGGATAAAGCCAAGACTTAGGCCTCCTTGGCAGCTTCGATAGCGTCGACGGCGTCGGCGACAGAGTTGAGCGAGAGCAGGGTCTCGTCATCGATCTCGAGGTTGAACTCGTCCTCGATAGCCGTAACCAGCTGCAGGCGCTCGAGCGAGTTGGCATCGAGGTCGTCAAAGGTGGTCTCCTCGCTAATTTCGGCAACATCGACGCCCAGAACGTCAGCAGCGACCTCGGCGATCTTGTCGAAGATTTCGGAGCGGTCCATAGCGCTTCCTCTCATAGTACATGAATACCAAAAGAATGGTACCGCCCGGGCGGTACCAAGACACGGTTCTGATTCTACCCCACGACGTGCGCCGCGAAGCACATAACAGCGCTCTAACTCTCTCTTACAAAACGATACTGTCCATAGAGTTGGCGACATTCTCGACCAGCCCGGCGCGCACGGCTTCGGCCGCCGCGAGCGTACCGGTTTTGACAGCCTCGACCGAGGTGGCGCCATGGCCGATCAGGACCACGCCGCGCAGGCCCAGAAGAATCGCGCCGCCCTTGGCGTCGCCAGAGAGCTTGGCCTTAATCTCGCGCATCTGCTTTTTGATGAGCAGCGCGGCGATCTTGGTGCCGAGCGAGGCCATAAAGGCGCCCTTGAGCTCCTGCAGCAAAAACTTGGCAGCGCCCTCGGTAGCTTTGAGAGCGATATTACCCGACATGCCATCGGCAACGACGACATCGAAGTTACCTGAGGTGAGGTCGGTGCCCTCGCAGTTACCAACAAAGCCGGGAACGGCGGCCTTCATAGCAGGGAAACAGGCCTTGGTAAAGTTGGAGCCCTTCTCATCCTCGGTGCCATTGGCAAGCAGGCCCACGCGAGGATGCTCGATGCCCAGGACGACGCGGGCATAGGCGCTACCCATCTGGGCAAAACGCACCATGTCATCGACCTCCACATCGGGGTTGGCACCCATGTCGCACAGCACCGTCAGACCGCCGGCGCGATTGGGCAGCGCATTGGTCAGACAGGGGCGCACCGGCTGCTTCTTGCCTTCGGCCTGATACCTAAACGGCGTCACATAGGCGGTGGCGGCGGCGGTCATGGCACCGGTGGAGCCGGCGGAGAAGAACGCATCCGCGTTGCCCTTCTTAATGGCGCGGCAAGAAAGCACGATCGACGACTTACGCTTGGTCATCACGGCGCGAATGGGATCGTCATCCATGGCGATAACGTCAGGCGCCTCAAGGGCCTCAACACGTGCATGGGAAGCTGCAAAGGGATTGACGATTTCGGCGGGACCAGCTGCCAAGACCTCGATATCGGGGTCGGCGGCGCTGTTA
>URWQ01000103.1 GCA_900551635.1 uncultured Collinsella sp.
TGGGAGGCCAGGGCGCCGCTGACCGGTGGACGGCACCGAGCCGTGCGCTTGAACTGAGAAGGGGGAGGCCTCGCGGACTCCCCCTTTTTTGCGTTTACGGGCTTTTGTCTCACATAGTAGCTGTGTTTTATAACCCTCGTTTGTCGCATCTTCTGTGAACGGGCTACAATAACTTAGTCTGTGCGATATGGAGGTGAACATGGCTGAAGCTGGTATCGGCGTTGATATCGTCGAGATTTCCCGTATGAAATCAATTCTTGAAAAGACGCCGTCGTTTGCTCGGCGTGTGTTTACCGAAGAAGAGTGTGCGTATTGCGATGCATCATCGCGTCCCGCTGCTCACTATGCGAGCCGCTTTGCTTCGCGCGAGGCGGTGCTTAAAGCTCTCGGCACGGGTTTTAGTCAAGGCGTGGGTCGCAAGGATGTTTCGGTAACGCGTGATAAACTCGGCAAACCGAAGGCGCTGCTTTCGGGCCGTGCGCTCGAGATCGCTCAAGAGCTGGGTGTTGTTGAGGTCGCTCTTTCCATTACGCTTACAGGAGACTTAGCCGTTGCGAATGCCATCGCGATTACCGAAGATGCTCGGCCTAAGCCAAAAGATGAAAAGGTGAGCACTAAGAAACGCGTTGCGCAGACATTTAAAGAGGCTCGCTCTGTTTTAGATGAGCTTGAGCAGCTGCAGAATTCAGCATTGACGGAGCACCTGGGCGATGCTTCGCAAGATACGCTAGGAGCATAGATGAAACCGGTTTTGAGTACCGAAGAAGTCGTTCGTCTCGAGGATATCATCGAACGCGAAGGGACTTCGAAGGCCGAGCTTATGGAGCTAGCGGGTGAGTTTGCCGCCAACGAGGTCTTGAAGCTCAATCCCGATCGGGTTCTCGTTCTGGTCGGTTTTGGTAATAATGGCGGCGACGGTTGGGTTGCCCCCCGATATTCTGAGCCATAAGGGTGTGGACGTCGATATCGTTTCTCCGGTTGAGCCGGATGAGATTCCTGCTGCTCTGGCACGTCATGTTGCTCGTCGTACTGCCGGCCGCGATGTGCACGTTTGCGTCGGCCCCTCGCGTGACGAACTCGAGGTTTTGATCGATAAGGCCGATGTTGTTGTCGATGCCATTTTTGGTACCGGTTTTCACGGGAACCTGCGTGCGCCGTTCTCCATCTGGATTCCTACCGTCAATGAATGCGCCGACTGTGTCGTATCCATTGATGTCCCCTCGGGCCTGAATGCCGAGACGGGCGTTGTTGATGATGACTGCATTCGTGCCGAGCATACGGTGACGATGATTGCGCCCAAGATTGGTTTGTATAGCGCTGATGGCCCTGAGTATGCTGGCGATTTGATCTGCGGCAATCTTTACGACCGTCTTGACGAGGTCATCGATGATGTCGACCACGCCGCCGAGATTGTCGAGCCCGGTGACTTAGTTGATTACTTTGCTCCACTACCTACGAATATCGATAAGTATTCCCGTGGCTCTGTGCTTATTGTCGCCGGATCTGCGCAATATCCTGGTGCTGCCATTATGGCGGCCAAGTCTGCAGCTCGCGCGGGTGCTGGTTACGTGGCAGTCGCGGCTCCTGACGCCTGCGCCAATCTTATTCGCATGGCACTTCCTTCGATTCCCGTCTTTGCTATTCCGTCTGATTCCCGCGGCTCCTTTGGCGCCGCTGCGCGCATGACTGTGTGCGAGATTGCAAAGAAGTACAGCTGTGTACTGTGCGGTCCCGGTATGACGACATCTGCCGGCGCTATGCAGGTGGTTTCGGGCTTGCTCGAGCTTGATGTGCCGCTTATCTTGGACGCCGATGCACTCAACTGCCTTGCTAAGATTGCCATTGACGGTATTGATAGTAATCCCGAGATGTATCGTCGCGAGCAGCCGTTGGTTATGACGCCGCACTATCGTGAGCTTTCGCGTCTGGTTGCCGGTGACGAGGTGAACGACCTTGGTACCGCGATTGCGGCCGCGCAGAAGGTTGTCTGGGCTGCGGGCTCCGACAATCTGGTGGTCATTGCCAAGGGCCCGACGACGGCTATCTGTGGCGTTGAGCGTGTGCTGCTGCCGCTCTCGGGTCCGGCTTCTCTGGCAACTGCCGGTTCGGGTGATGTTCTCGCGGGTATTTTGGCCGGCACGCTTGCCACCATGCGCGACGAGATGGATCGTTGGGAGTTGCTGTATTCGTACGCTGTCGCACTTCACAGCTACGCCGGTTTTGCCGCGGCGACGGAGTATGGTGAGAAGAGCGTTATCGCGACCGATCTTATCGACTTGATCGGTCCTGCCATGGAACTGGCGGCAAAGGATGCGCTCGAAGATCTGGGAATCATGGACGAAGGGTCGGATGACTAATCATGAATAAAGCCGATTTGACGCGCTGGTCCTGGGTCGAGATCGACCGCGGGGCGCTCCGTCGCAACACGAGGGCCTATAAGAACTTGTTGAATCCACGTCAGCGCCTGTGTTGCGTGGTCAAGGCCGATGCTTATGGTCATGGAGCTGTTGAGTGCGCCAAGATCATGTATTCGGCCGGTGCCGACATGTTTGCCGTGGCGACGGTTAACGAGGGCGTTGAGCTCCGACAGGGCGGGATTACGAAGCCCATCCTCATCCTAAGCGAGCCGCCTATCGAGGCCATTCCGACGTTGCTCGAGTTTGATATCATGCCCTCGGTCTATACGTCTGATTTTGCTCTTGCGTATGGCGAATGTGCCGTCGCGGCGGGCAAGGTGGGCAAGTATCATCTCGCCATCGAGACGGGCATGAACCGCATTGGCGTACATTACACGCAGGTGCTCGACTTTGTCCGCGGTATTAATTTCCACCGCGGTATTCAGTGCGACGGCGTATTTACGCACTTCGCCACGGCCGATGAACCTTCGGGCTGGGACTACAAACTGCAGTGTCAGCGCTTTACCGAGGCCGTTCAGGCCATTAAGGATGCGGGCTTTGAGTGCGGTATCGTGCACTGCGCCAACACGCCGTCCTCGATGCTCGACCCCTCGATGCATTTTGATATGATTCGCGCCGGCGTTGGCTTGTATGGCATGCAGCCGTGCGAGCTGAGTGGCCGCGTGATGCAGCTTGATCCCGTTATGAGCGTCCATGCGCGCGTGACGCGCGTGGCACACCCTGCGATGGGTGAGGGCGTGGGCTACGGCTTTACCTACCGCGTACCGCGTACGCGCGTTCAGATCTGCACGCTGCCGATTGGTTATGCCGACGGCCTATCGCGTACGCTTTCCAATCGTATGGATGTGCTGTATCGCGGCGAGCGCGTGCATCAGGTTGGCAATATCTGCATGGACCAGTTTATGGTCGCCATTCAGTCCAACCCGGCACACGAGATTCCCGAGGCCGAGTATGGTGACGAGATGATTATTGTCGGCCGCGATGGCGATGCCGGGATCACTATGGACGAGATGGCCCGACTGCGCGGAACGATTAACTACGAGGTCGCCTGCGGCTTTGGCATGCGTCTCGACAAGGTCTACGTGTAGGAGCCGCTATGGGCGTCATGCACATCCCCGGCCATACCCATCAGGCACCACGTGAGGTCGCACTCGAGGAAATTGAGGCCGTTCTGGGCGATTGTCACCTCTGCCAGCTCTACCAGTCGCGTTACAATATCGTGTTTGGCGTGGGAAACCCCCGCGCTCGTGTGATGTTTATTGGCGAGGCGCCGGGCCGCAATGAGGATTTGCAGGGCGAGCCCTTTGTGGGGGCGGCAGGCGAGGACCTCAACGGCATTTTGTCGCTGGCGGGGCTCAAACGCGAAGACGTCTACATTGCCAACGTGCTTAAGTGCCGCCCGCCGGGAAACCGCAATCCACGTCCCGAGGAAGTGCTGGCTTGCTCGCCGTTTTTGCGTGAGCAGATTCGAAGCATCTGGCCCGATATTATCGTGACGCTCGGCAACCCCGCGACGCACTTTGTGCTTAAGACCGAGATTGGCATTACTAAGCTGCGCGGCAGGTTCCACCAGATGGGGCATTTTGTAGTAATGCCCACGTTCCATCCGGCAGCAGCGCTACGCAATCCGGCGTGGCAGGAACTGCTGGAGGAAGACTTTAAGATGCTGGGCGACTATCTGGAGCGACATCCCGCACCAGAGGACGCCTCGGAATAATAAGGAGCATATATGTCCCTGGAGCGCCTGGGGGTAGGTACTTACAAAACGACTTGCGCTGCCGATACGGAGTACTTTGGCGAGCTAATTGCACCGTGCCTTGAGGACGGCGATGTGCTCATCCTGACCGGTGGCCTGGGGGTGGGCAAAACTCACTTTACCAAGGGCGTCTCGCGCGGGCTGGGCGATGGGCATATGGTTACGAGCCCTACGTTTGCGCTCATGGCCGTTCACGATCAGGGCCGTATTCCGCTGTTTCACTTTGATCTATACCGCCTGGAGCATGCCTACGAGCTCGAGGATACGGGCATTTTCGATGTGCTGGGCTATGAGGGTGCTTGCCTGCTGGAATGGGGTGAACAATTCCAAGACGAGCTGACGGATGAGTATCTTTCGGTGACGCTCAAGCGTGATGAGGGCGACAGCGATGTGCGAACGATAACGCTCGAGGCGCACGGTGACCGCGCAATGGAGCTTTCCCATTTGATTGATAAGGCTGTACAAGATGAGCTTGCATAACGACAACGCGCTGGTGGTGGCGCTCGATACTTCGACCGACATGCTTGCCTGCGCGGCAAGCTGGATTGATGGGCAGACGGGCGAGACGAAGCTCGTGAGTGGCGACCACATGTGTCGCCGTCACGCCAACGTTGAGCTCGTGAATACCGTTGATGGCGTGCTGGCTCAAGCCGGTCTGGATCGCAGCGATGTTGGTTACTACGTGGTCGGCCGCGGCCCGGGGTCGTTTACGGGTGTGCGCATCGGCATCTCCACTGCCAAGGGCCTCGCGCGCGGTGCCAATGTTCCGCTGCTGGGCGTGTCGACGCTCGACGCTTGCGCTTGGACGGCGTGGAAGGCTGGCGTGCGCGGCAAGCTTGGTATCTTGGCCGATGCTATGCGCGGTGAGGTATATCCGGCGCTGTATATGCTGGTCGATGAGGGTCCCGAGCGTCAATTTGAGCGCGAACACGTGGTCAAGGCCGCCGTGGCGCTCGATGAGTGGCGCCAAGCAGCGGACTGGGACCAGGTTCAGCTGACCGGTGACGGTCTCGTGCGCTATGGCAAGCTGCTGGGTGAGGACGAGACCGCCCGCTGCGTGGAGCGCGACCTGTGGTGGCCTTCGGGCGAGGGCTTGCTGCTCGCGCACGCTGCGGGTGACGGCGATCCGGCTCGCGTCCTGCCGATTTACACGCGCCTTTCTGATGCCGAGGAAAACGAGCGCAAGCGTCTTGGTCTTGCCGAGAGTGCGCAGAGCGAAATTACGGGTGTTGCCGATGAACTCGCCGGTCGTCATCTGCAGTTCCGTCCCATGGGCGCGGCGGATGCCGAGGGCACGAGCGCGCTGGAGGCTGCCTGCTTTGAAGGTGCCGGACACGAGGCGTGGACGCCGGGCATGTTCCTGTCCGAACTGGGCGAGGACGTCGCTGCGCCGCGTAGTTGGTGGGTGGCACACGACGACGGCAAGCTGCTGGGCCTTGCCGGCGGTATGGTCGTGGACGGTGATGTGCAGATTCTGGATGTCGCCGTCGACCCGGCACATCGCCGCGAGGGCATTGCCCGCAAGCTGCTGTCGCACGTGAGCTATGATGCCCAGATGCTCGGCTGCACCACGGCTTCGCTCGAGGTCGAGGACGGTAACGAGGGGGCGATCGCGCTTTATAACGCTCTGGGCTTTACCGAGGCTGGCCGTCGCCGCGGCTACTACGGTGTCGGCAAGGATGCCATTGTCATGACGGCTCCGCTGCCCCTGGTGCTTCCGGTCGACAATGCTTCGCCCGAGCCGACGGCGGGAG
>URWQ01000104.1 GCA_900551635.1 uncultured Collinsella sp.
CCCGCGCCAGCGTCTGGGCGAACAGCGTCTTGCCGGAGCCGGTGGGGCCGATCATCAGGATGTTGCTCTTCTGCAGCTCCACATCCTCGTCCCCGCCGAAGTAGATCCGTTTGTAGTGGTTGTACACCGCCACGGACAGGGCCACCTTGGCCTCGTCCTGGCCGATGACGCGCTTGTGCAGCTCGCCCTCCAAGCCCTTCAGCTTGTCGAGCTCGCCCTGCATCATCTTGGACACGGGCACGCCGGTCCAGGCACTCACGACCTCGGCGATCTCATCAGAGGTCACCTGTTCGTTGAGGCCCTCGCCGTCCTGCTGCTTTTGTGCCTCGAGCGCAGCCTCGGAATCCTGAATCTGCTGCTGCAGACCCGGAATCACGGAGTAGCGCAGCTCGGACGCACGGCCCAAATCGCCGTTGCGCGTCGCGCGCTCCTCCTCGCTCTTGGCCTCGTCAAGCTGGCTCTTAAGCTCCTGCACGTGGTCAATGGCGTTCTTCTGGTTGAGCCAGCCGGCCTTTTGCACGTTGAGTTTTTCCTGGACCTCGGCGATTTCCTGGCGCAGGGCTTCCAGGCGCTCCTTGGAGGCGTCGTCGGTCTCCTTCATGAGCGCCTGCTCCTCGATCTGCAGCTGGGTGAGCTGACGCGTGGTGGCGTCGATCTCGACCGGCATGCTGTCGAGCTCCATGCGTAGGCGGCTTGCCGCCTCATCGACCAGGTCGATGGCCTTGTCGGGCAGGAAACGGTCGGCGATGTAGCGATCGGAGAGGTCGGCGGCGGCCACGAGCGCGCTATCGGTGATATGCACGCCGTGGAAGATCTCGTACTTCTCCTTGAGGCCACGAAGGATCGAGATGGTGTCCTCGACGGTGGGCTCGCTCACCATAACGGTCTGGAAACGACGAGCGAGCGCCGCGTCCTTCTCGATGTACTTGCGGTACTCGTCGAGCGTGGTCGCGCCGATCGCGTGCAGGTCGCCACGGGCGAGCGCCGGCTTGAGGATGTTGCCGGCGTCCATGGAGCCCTCGGTGGCACCCGCGCCCACGATGGTGTGGAGCTCATCGATGAACAGGATGACCTTGCCTTCGGACTTTTGGACTTCCTTGAGTACAGCCTTCAAGCGGTCCTCGAACTCGCCACGATACTTGGCACCGGCGACCAGCGCGCTCATGTCGAGCTCGATAAGGTCGCGGTCGCGCAGGGTGCTCGGCACGTCGCCGGCCACGATACGCTGGGCGATGCCCTCGACGATGGCCGTCTTGCCGACGCCCGGCTCGCCGATGAGCACAGGGTTATTCTTGGTGCGGCGGGACAGGACCTGAATGGTACGGCGGATCTCGTCGGTACGGCCAATGACCGGGTCGAGCTTGCCGGCGCGGGCAAGGTCGCATATATTGCGGCCGTACTGTTCCAGTGCCTCAAACTGCGTCTTGTCCTCGGCAGACGTCACGCGGTCATCGCCACGCAGCTCCTCGTAGACTTGCTCGATGCGCTCCTTGGTGACGCCGGCGTCGCGCAGCACGCGGCCCGCCTCGCCCTTGTCCTCGGCAAGCGCCATCAGCAGATGCTCAGTCACCACAAAGCTGTCGCCCATCTTGGTGGCCTTCTTCTCGGCCTTTTCGATGACGCGGACGAGCTCGTTGGAAAGACCCATCTGCTGGCCCTCGCCCGAAACCTTGGGCGCGTGGTCGATGGCATCTTGTGTGGAGCGTGCGAGCTGGGCCGGGTCGGCGCCGATACGCTCGATGATCACGGAGATGTTGCGTTCACCGGCACCGAGCAGGGCGGACAGCAAGTGAATCGGCTCCACCGCGCCGGCCTGCGCGTCGGCGGCCGTGCTCATGGCGGTCTGCAACGCCTCGCGCGACGTCATTGCTAGCTTATCGATTCTCATGGAATCACCTCTCTTGGGGTGGCCGCCCTACGGGGCGGCTTCACGTTGTTCGAGAAGTATTGTTGCCAGCTTTGCGCGATCTTATACACAAATCTAAGTCTCTATATATAAGATTTTCTGAGTGATTGAAAGATAGGGGTAAAGATGTCGGCCCGCCGCCGCACAGGTGCGCTACCGTCTCAATCTGTAACATCTATCGACCGTTTCTGGCTCCAGATGTTACAAATCGAGACGAACAGAAGACACCCGAATCGAAAATCTAAATCTGTAACACCAGGCCCACTTTTAGCGGCCAAGGTGTTACAGATTAAGACAAATCGAGCCGCCACAAAGGCGCCTGTCCCCTTTGTGGCGGTTTTCGACAAAAAGAAGCCGCCCCGATAACAGAGGCGGCATCAAGCAAGTCCATTTCTTAGCGTCCCTCAAGACCCAACGAGAACGCAGCGATGGAATCGAGAACCGACAATAGCCCGTTCGCACAGATAGAGGCAGAGATTCAAGGTCAAAGTCCGGCTTAAACGGCTTAGCTATCGCACGTCACATTGTTCTCGTCGTCCCCCTATCGTATTTATAGTGCTTATAGTGAAAATAGTGAGTTTAGTGAGAAGAGTATCGCTCAAAACTCGTGGACTCAATTATTGACCTCACGCCCAGAATGAGTGGGGCAAATACTTCTATTAGAGGTCAAATCGAAGCCCAATAGGGCCTTTTCGCCCCGTCATTTCGACCGATCGCTTTCTTTTGAATATTGTCGTAAGCTGGTATCACTTATCTTAATGAATGCATACTGTTTGCGAGGTACCCGCCGTGAAACGCTCCACCTATATCGGCCTGCTCGTCTTAGCGTTTGCAATTACCGCAGTCGGCGTGGGCATTATCTATCTCGCATTTCTCCCTGCCTCGGCAACGCAGGCGGCGGTTGAAACCGTAAGCTACCCCATCGAAATCCTCACCGATATCATCAAACCCGATTCAATCACCGTCGATTTCGACGGTACGCCCGCAGCGCTTGGGGTCAGTAACTATCCCCGAATCGAACTTGGAGCCACGCGCTATACCCAAGATGAGCAGCTTATCGGCAAGGCAACCAGTTTACTCAAAGGCAAGACGTTTAAGCGATGGTACGGCGCCGCAATATATCGAGCCAAGAATGGCCAAATGGTTGGCGGGTATTATTCGACCCTTGAGCTCGATGCGGCAAACGGGAGCAGATTGTGCAACGTCTCATACGACCCCGGCTACGTGGACAATGAAGGACCGGGGGTCTATATCTCGGATGGCGACGTAATCTACGTCATGGAGGGCGACCAGACGGCAGTCGTCGATTTTATGGATCGGTGTACCGAAGATGCCTACGAACAAACTTGCGAGCCCGATCCGCAGACAGCGCGCAACAGTGGCTCGTCACGCACTTGGCTATTTGACGATGAAATAACCTGGACCCCATCGAAATAAGGTCCCGCCGGGCAGGCAACTTTGTGGTGGTCCCGGTCAATTATTAGCGTCCCTCAAGACCCAACGAGAACGTCGCGGTAGCCCCGGACACACCTTTCCCTCGGGCGACCCTCGCGAAGCGCGTGAGCGATAGGGAAAGGAAAGGCCGGGGCGAACAACCCGCGGCGCAGCCAGTGTTCGCGTTACGGCAGGATATGGAAGCCGAGCGAGGCGATATCCTTGGCAAAGCCGCGGACGGTGTCGAGCGAAACCTCGTACGGGTCGCGGCCGATGTTCTTGCGCTTGGCCAGGATGCTGTTGGGCACCGTGATGATCTGGCAACCGCAGGCCTCGGCCTGGTAAATGTTGATGAGCTCGCGCGTGGACGCCCACAGGACCTCGCAGTTGGGCTTGGCGGCGGCCTTCTTGACCGACTCCGTCATAAACGGAATGGGATCGACGCCGGTGTCGGCGATGCGGCCGGCAAAGAGCGAGATGATAGACGGCGTCTCGGCGTCAACGGCCTCGACCATCTCGTCGACCTGCGTAGGCGTAAAGATGGTGGTGACGTTGACCTTGATGCCGTCGGCCGAAAGCTTGCGGACCAACTCGGCGGTGGACTCGCCCTTGGTGGTCACGCACGGAATCTTGACGTAGACGTTCTCGGCCCAGGTAGCGATCTCGCGCGCCTCGACCTCCATGGTCTCGACGTCGTCGGCAAAGACCTCGAACGAGACGGACACATCGGTGATGTGGGTCAGGACCTCCTTGGCAAACGCGCGGTAATCCGTCACGCCGCCCTTCTTCATAAGGGACGGGTTGGTCGTGAAACCCTGAACGTTGCCGTTCTCGTACATGTCGAGCATGCCTTCGAGGTTTGCACCGTCAGCGAACACCTTGATTGCCATCTGCCTGATTCCTTTCGTTAGCATACGGCCGATAAACTGCTAAACACTTTACCTATGTTTATCAAGGCGTGAGCTGCGGGTTTTTATCTTCTCGGCGAACGGTATAAACACCTCAGTGTTTGGATTGATAAATCGATTGAGCATGCAAAAGCAAAGAGTCGCAGTTTGGGCAAACGTCAGAACGCGGGATTCATTAGATGAGGCCGAAATGCTGCATCGCTGTGACGGTACCGTCGCGTGCGACATCGTCGGTCACGTAGTCGGCGACCGCCTTGACCTCGGGCATGGCGTTACCCATGGCCACGGCTGTCTCGACGGCGGCGAGCATGCCCAGGTCGTTGCCCGAATCGCCAAAGCCAAAGGTGCGTGCATTTCCCTCGCGGCCCAGATACGCCAGCGCTCGCGCCACGCCCACGCCCTTGTCAATGCCCTTGGGGCTCAGCTCGCGATTCTGGCCACCGGTGTTGCACAGCTCAAACTCGCGATCGATAAAGCCGTCATCGTTGGCTACGCGAGCCAAACTGGGCACATTGAGGCATACCTTGCCCACGCGCAGACTGCCGTCGACGCGCATTTCCTCGGTGCTGTGCACCACAGAAGTGCCGATCAGAGACGACTGCTCAACACCCGCGGGTTCCAGGGCAAAAGTAGCCACGTTGGTCTCGAAAAAGGCCTCAATCCCTGCCGCGGCCATACGGCGCGCAAGCTCCTCAATAACGTCCTCGTCAAAGCAGTCCTCATGCACCACGCGGCCCTCGACCTCGAGCGTGGCGCCCGCCATGGCAACGACGCCCGCGGGGTCGAGCGCACGCAGGCTATCGGCAATGAGCCACAGGGGGCGACCCGTGCAGATAAACGCCTTGTGTCCCGCGTCGCGCAGACGATGAAACGCCTCGACGACCGCCTGCGAGGGGCGAACCGCCGAAAAGTCCTTGTCGGTCATGTTGTCGGGATCGAACGACGTCAGCGTGCCGTCCACGTCAAAAAAGAGCACAGCGGGTTCGGGACACGCATCAATCATATGGGTTCCTTTCGAGGATAAGGGCAAACGAAGCATCCATCATATAATGGAGCGACGCAACCAGAGAGGTCACCCATGGAATTTTACGCAAGCTGCCCCGAAGGCTTTGAGTCCGCACTCGCCGATGAGCTTAAACGCCTCGGGCTTTCGCATGTTCGCCGGCTGAAGGGCCGCGCCACGTTTGAGGGCGAGCTCGAAGAAGGCTACCGCGCCTGTCTGTGGTCGCGCCTAGCGAGCCGCGTGTTTGCGGTGCTCGGGCGCTTTGAGGCGCAGGATGCCGATGAGCTGTACGATAGCGTTTACGACATCGCCTGGGAGAACATCGTCCGCCCCGGCGCCACCATTGCCATCACCGCCCGCGGCGTGACCGAGCAGCTGCGCAACACGCGCTTCTCGGCCCTGCGCGCCAAGGACGCGCTGTGCGACCGTCTGGCCGAGACCACGGGCCGTCGCGCCGATGTCGATGCCGCCGACCCCGATGTTCACCTGTTGCTTTCGCTGCGTCAGCGCCGCGCGAGCATCAGCCTGGACCTTTCGGGCGACCCGCTGTTCAAGCGTCTGCCGCCCGCTGCGACTCGTGCCGGCGAGGGCGCACACGTGTTGCGCCCCGACTACGCCGCCCTGGTGCTGGCGCAGGTCGGCTGGACCGCACTATGCGAGCGCGAGCTGACGGCC
>URWQ01000105.1 GCA_900551635.1 uncultured Collinsella sp.
ACTTTACGTATCGCTTGCCCATGGCGGAGGCGGTGCGCCTGCGCGAGCGCATCGAATGCCAGAACGTGACACTCATCCGTGGCAACCATGACGGCGACTGGGAAGATTCCGGCGCACCGCAGATTTGGGAAGACGTGCGCGATTACCTGGAGATTGCTCCCGGCTATGCCAAGGGCCATCGTCTGGTTATGAGCCACTACCCCATGCTCAGCTGGAATGGCAAGGCGCGTGGCGCCATCATGCTGCACGGGCATATCCACAGCAGGGGAGACCGCACCAACGCGCGCAACCGCGATCGCGAGCGCCCCATCTTTCGTTACGATGTCGGTCTCGATGCCAACGACTACAAGCCCGTAAGCCGAGACCAGATCTTGAGCTTCTTTGGACTGTAGTTGCAAGTGCAGGTAGAATGAACGCGCCGTGTGGATGGTCTGCACGGCGTGTTTTAGTAGGAGCGATGATTCCATGAGGGCTGTCCAGCGCATTAACCACAACGCTGCCATCTGCGAAGACGGCGCGGGGCGCCAGCTCATCGCGTTGGGTCGTGGTATCGGCTTTGGCGATATGCCGCACGATGTCGATTTGGATGTCGTCACCCGCACCTTTTACGGTATCGATTCCAAGTACCTGGCGTTTATCGACGAAGTTGATCCCGAGGTTCTGGAGTTTTCCGCCCAGCTGGCCGATATCGCAACTGGGCAACTTTCGTACGAATTGAGTCCTAATCTGCCCATTACGCTGGCAGATCATATCCAGTTTGCCATTAAGCGCGCCCGCGAACATATGGTGGTGTCGTTGCCGCTCAAGCGCGATCTGGAGCAGCTGCATCCTATTGAGTATCGATTGGGCGAGCTAGCCGTTCGCGGCATTAAGAAAACTTTTGCCATCCGCATGCCCCAGAGTGAGGCCGCGGGCATTGCCATGTCGATTATCAATGCGGCGATTAAGCCGAGTGAGCGGCGCGTGCTTGCCGAACAGCACGAGGAGCATCTGCTCGACATGACGGTTGCAATTATTCAAGAAGAGTTGGGTGTGACGGTCGACCGCTCGTCGTTTGCCTTTACTCGCTTTGCCACCCATGTGCGCTATCTGCTCGACCGCGTGGCAAAGAAAGAGCCGATTGATACCGAGAACTCAGGTCTCTACGACGTGCTCGTGGAGCAGTATCCGGCGGCATCGCGCTGTGCTCATCGTATCGACGATCTGATTCAAGAGGCCTTTGGCGAGCCATTGGCCCAAGAAGAGCTCGTCTATCTGATCATGCACGTGAATCGCGTGGCTCCCACCAGCCTGGATAGATAGGGGGTCTCTGGCGCCCCCTTTCCGTTATGGCGACCGTTTGCGGGCCGTTTGCTACCGTTCATCGGTAATCTGAGCCGCAGCGAACGCATCTGCCGCATATACTCGCCGTGTGTTGGGTGTTACTCACGGCGCAGCTCCGAGAGGCACTACCGATTCTGCCGAGGCCATTATTGGGTCTCTGTCGGTTGTGCGCGGGGCTTTTTTCATGTCGATCCACCCGGGAATCACATGCAATGAAATCTCTTGCCAACGGATATCGCGTGCTGCGCAGGCGCGAGCGGAATCGTGCGTCTTGATGCTGTGAAGGCCCACAGACCTTTAGTTGGAAGAGAAGGGATTCGACATGGCTGTCGATAACAAGAAGATTGCCGAGGACGTGCTTGCTGCCGTCGGCGGCGCCTCCAATGTGACGAACGCGACGCACTGCATGACCCGTCTGCGTCTGAACCTTAAGGATCAGTCCATCCCCAATGACGATGAAGTTAAGAAGATCAAGGGTGTTCTGGGTGCCCAGTGGTCTGGCGGCCAGTATCAGGTCATCATCGGTCAGAACGTACCGAAGGTCTACGACGCCGCCATTGCGCTGGGAGTTAAGGGCGAAGGCTCCATTGACGAGAACCTCGATGGCGGCACCAAGGAGCCGCTGACGCTCAAGACTGCGGGCAACAAGATCCTCAACTATCTCTCCAAGACCATGGTCATGACGATCCCCATCATCATGGGTGCTGCCATGTTCCGCACCATCGCTGTGGTTTGCGGTGACGGCATGCTCGGTATTTGGTCTGCCGACTCCGACATCTACAACTTCTTCTACAGCTGGATTTATAACGCTGGCTATTATTTCCTTCCCGTTTATTTGGGTTGGGCTGCTGCGAAGCAGCTTGGCTGCAGCCAGCCACTCGGCATGATGCTCGGCGGTGTGCTCATTGCTCCTGAGTTCATGACGTTGGTCAACGCTGCGGCGGATTCGGGCGTAACGACCACCATGGTCTACGGCGTGCTGCCGGCCCAGCTGAACAACTATTCCTCCACCGTGCTTCCCATGGTTCTGTCCATGCCGGTGCTTATGGTCGTCGAGAAGTTCATGAAGAAGGTCGTTCCCGACATGCTCTCTACGGTGTTTGTACCCGTGGGCACCATGGCCGTTATGATCCCCGTTTCGTTGTGCGTGCTGGCTCCGATCGGCTCCATCCTGGGCAGCATGGTCGGCAACTTTATGTTCGGTCTCGGTAACGCCGGCGGCATTGTCACCATTCTCTCCCTCGTCGTCATTGCCGCACTTTGGGAGTTCCTGGTTATGACCGGTATGCACCAGGTCCTGCTTGCCCTTGGTATTGTGCAGCTGCTCACCCTGGGCTCCGACTCCTGCGTTATGGTCGCGGCCGGTATCTCTCAGTTCGCTACGTGGGGCATGGCCTTCGGTGCCTTCCTGCGCCTTAAGGAGACCGACGAGAAGGGCGCCATGCTCGGCTTCTCGCTCTCCGGTATCGTGGGCGGCGTGACGGAGCCCGCATTGTATGGCTGTGGCTTTAAGTACACTCGCTGCCTGGGCGCCATGGTTGCCGGCGGTGCTATCGGCGGTTTGATCGCAGCCCTCACCAATGTGACAACGTATGTTCTGGGCGCGACCAATATTCTGGGCGTCACCGGCTTTGTTGCCGGCGGAACGGCTAATCTCGTCTGGGGTTGCGTTGCATCGGGCGCTGCATTTGTTGCCGCCGCTGCCATCGCCTACCTCTTTGGCTTTAGCAAGGATCAGCTCGAGGAAGATGTTGATGCCGCTAAGGCTTAAGACATCTGTTTAGGTAGGATAATTACCTGGGGCACTTGGCTACACTCCAAGTGCCCGTTTCCATAGATTGGAGTCGTTGTGAAGCAATTGCTTATTCGTGCCGATGATCTTGGTTATTCGTACGCCGTTGACTTGGGGATCGCCCGTAGCGTCAACGAGGGCTTGGTGCGCTCAGCGGGCCTTATGCCAAATATGCCCGAGGCCGAGCGTGGGTGGTCGCTCGTGGCGGATGCCGATATTGCAGTGGGCCAGCATACCAACGTGTGCCTGGGCAAGCCGTGTGCCGACCCGGCGCTCATCCCGAGCATGCTCAACGAGAACGGCGAGTTCCATAGCAGCCGTACCTTCCGCGAGCATTTTAAGCGCGGCGAGGAGCTGATAGACTTCGACGAGGCCTGCATCGAGATTCGTGCGCAGCACGACCGCCTTGTCGAGATTGTGGGCCGCGAGCCCGATTACTTTGAGGCCCATGCCGTCATGAGCAAAAATCTTAACCGAGCGATCTCGACGGTTGCTCAGGAGCTGGGCCTTAAGGAGCAAAAGGCAAGCTTCGACCCGACGGCGGTGGTGCGTTGCGGAGATACCGACCTGCGCATGGTGATGCGCTCGATGGAACCGGGCTACGAGCCCAAAGAGGCAATCATGCAGACAGTTCGCGAGATGTCCGACGGCGAGACGGTCGTCTTTGTGTGTCACCCGGGCTATCTCGATCGTTTTATCCTTGAGAACAGCTCGCTTACGGTCGATCGTGCCAAGGAAGTCGATGCGTTGACCGATCCTGAGCTGCGCGCTTGGCTCGAGTCTCAACCCGATCTTCGCCTGATCGACTACCGCGACCTGTAAAGACCCAAACCACTACAAGGGAACAGGCACTTTTGTGGTGGTTCTGGCGCCGTTGCCATTATGGCGGCGGCGCTTTTTTGTCCCTGCGGCGCGGTAGAGTATAGTCGGTTGAAATTTGCGTCCATCGAGGAGCTGCCATGAATGAGATCAGGTGCCCGCATTGTGGCGAAGTTTTTAAGGTCGATGCGTCCGGCTATGCGGATATCGTCAAGCAAGTACGCGATGCCGAGTTTTCGCGCGATCTGGATGAGCGTGTGAGGGCAGTCCAGCGCGAGGGCGAGCAGGCGCTGGAGCTTGAGCGCTCGCGTTCGACGGCTGCTTTGCAGGAGGCAGAGTCTCAGCGCAACGCTCAGCTCGTTGAGCAGAAGAACGCGGCGGCTCAGCAGCTGGCACAAGAGGTCGCCAAGCGCGATGCCGAGCTTGCCGAGCTGCGCGCCAAGCTCGAGGGCGCTGCCACAGAGCGCGAGAGCGCAAGCCAACGCGCGGCGGTTGAGGCCCGTGCCGACGCTCAAAAGGAAAACGCCGAGCTTCAGCGAGAAATCGACAATTTGCGTGCGCAGCTGGAGCGCAAAGATGACGAAGCTAAGCTCGTCGAGTCAGCGGCGCGCAATGCCGCTCAAAACGATTTAGCCGCTCGCGATGCGCAGATTGCAGAATTGCAGGCAAGGCTCTCCGTGGCGGACAAGGCCCAGGAGATGGCGCTTGCCGCCGCTGCGGCCGAGTCGCAGCGTGAGATCGATGCCGCTCGCGGCGAGGCTGAGCGCACGCTTGCTGACTATCGCGCAAAGGTACAAGAGAAGTTTTCCGCCGCAAAGGCTCAGTCCGAGCAGGAGGTCGAGGGCCTGCGTGCGCAGCTGCGCGAACAGGAGCTGACGGCCAAAATGAACCTATCGGAGGCGGTCGCCGCGGCAGAGCGTGAGCGTGACGAGGCGCGTGCCAAACTGACGAGCGAGCTGGCGGTGCGCGATTCGCGCGAGGAACAGGCCAAGGCAGCCCACGAGCTTGAGCTTGCGCAGGCCAAGCGCGTGAGCGACGAGTTGATCCGCTACAAGGACGAAGAGATCGAGCGCCTTAAGGACATGAAGGTCCGCCTGTCCACCAAGATGGTGGGCGAGTCGCTCGAGCAGCACTGCGAGACCGAGTTTAACCGTCTGCGCATGACGGCGTTTCCCAACGCGTACTTCGAGAAAGACAACGATGCGTCCGAGGGTACCAAGGGCGACTTTATCTTCCGCGAGTGCGACGCGAGCGGTAACGAGGTCATTTCGATTATGTTCGAGATGAAAAACGAGAACGACGAGACCGCGACCAAGCATAAAAACGAGGACTTCTTTAAGAAACTCGATCACGATCGTCGCCAGAAAGGCTGTGAGTACGCGGTGCTTTGCACGCTGCTCGAGCCCGAGAGCGAGCTCTATAACGCAGGAATAGTCGACGTGAGCTATCGCTATGAGAAGATGTACGTGATTCGCCCACAGTTTTTCATTCCCATGATCACGCTTCTTCGCAACGCCGCCATGGGTTCGCTGCGCTATAAGCAGGAACTGGCGGAGTACAAACAGCAGAATATCGACGTCACGAACTTCGAAGCCAAGATGGAAAAGTTCAAGAACGATTTCGGCCGCAACTACGAGATCGCGAGCCGCAAGTTCCAAACGGCAATCGATGAGATTGACAAGACGATTAGCCATCTGCAGAAAACCAAGGAGGCGTTGCTGTCCTCCGAGAACAACCTGCGCCTAGCCAACAAGAAAGCCGACGATCTTACCATTCGCAAGCTCACGTGGGGCAACAAGACCATGAAGGCGGCGTTTGACGAGGCGCGCGGGGCTGCGCCGGAGACAAACGATGAGCCAGCCGAGGCGGATTCGTATGAGGTCGAGGATGCCGAGTAAGGCATAGCGTATAGCGCAAAAGCGGGGCCGCTGGCGATGTTGCCA
>URWQ01000106.1 GCA_900551635.1 uncultured Collinsella sp.
AGCGACGCTGCCGGTGAGGCCGAGGAACGAACGCCTGGACATACCCTTGTTGATGATGGCCATGTCTTCTCCTATCAATAGAGAATCTTACCCGGGAGCACCTAGACTTGCCCCCGCGCAACTTGCGGACGATATATACCTTACCTACCGACGGACCCAACTGAGGTGCCGCGCTCGGCGACCGATACATACATACGCTTGAACGGTATTTACTACCGTTCACCGAATTCATTGACAAACGATTCGCCAGACAGTATGTATCGACGAGGTGAGATATCAGTCTTCGTCAACCCGCAGGATAGCAGGGTTATTCACCATGGCTAGTCAAACGTTTTAGCGTTAATAAAACCCGAAATCAGGAGGTAATCGCCGCGAAATAAATGATTGAAAATCAGCCAATCATGTATATCAGTTGTTTAGAAGCGCGTTTAGTTTTCGGAACGGCTGGCCGATGCCTGGACGCGCTCGGCATTCCATGCAACAAGTGCCTCGTGGACCGCTTTGGCGACATCGGCCGGAACGCCGCGAACTTCCGCGATCTCTTGCTCGCTCGCCGCGCGCAAACGCTTCATCGAGCCAAAATGGCGCATAAGGGCACGTTTTCTGGTGGGTCCCACGCCTGGAACGTCATCGAGTACCGAAACTGTCATGGCTTTATCACGCAACTCACGATGGAATGTGATTGCAAAACGGTGCGATTCATCGCGCACCTGTTTAATTAGATAGAGCGAAGCAGACCCGGTCGGCAGCACGACGGGAGTCTCGTCCCAAGGCACGAAAACCTCCTCATCGGCCTTTGCCAAGCCACAAACTGGTATATCGAGCCCAAGAGCCTCAAGTTGCTTGATCGCAACGGTCAATTGCGGCTTACCGCCATCGACAACGAGCAAATCGGGGCGCGATCCAAAGCGCTCGTCGGCCATGCGCTCGGGAGCATAGCGTCGTCCCAAAACCTCGGACATCGACACGAAGTCGTTTGCCTCGTCCAATTCGGCCTGAATTTTAAAACGACGGTACTGGCTCTTGTCGGCGCGTCCGTTGGTAAACACCACCATCGAGGCGACGGTAAAGGTTCCGTGCAGCGTCGAGATATCGAAGCACTCGATACGCATCGGCGGCGCTGGCAGCGCCAGCGCGCTTTCGAGCTCCAGGAGCGCCTGATTGGTGCGGTCGTCAGCGTACCCCGTTCGCATCATGTAGCGCATGAGGGCATGGCGCGCATTTTTGGATGCCATATCGAGCAAACGGTGCTTTTCGCCACGCTGCGGCCTATGGAGATGGCAGGAACGCTCGCGCTTGCCCGCAAGCCATTCCCCCAGCGCCTCCGCATCCTCAAGCTCGACGGAAAGGTTGACCTCAGCTGGAATATCAGCCGTCTCGTCGTAATAGCGCTTAAGAAAGCCCGACTGGAGCTCTTCCTCGTCAACATCAAGACCCTTGTCGAGAATGAACTCGCAGGTGCGAACTGTTCGGCCCTCGCGAACGACGAAGACGCAAGCGGCGGAGATGGTCTCCTCGCGATAGAAGCCGATGACATCGATATCGACACTGGAGGGAAAAACGACTTGCTGACGATCGTCCAGACCCCTGATGACCTCCAAACGACGTTTGACGCGTGCCGCGCGCTCAAAGTCGAGCGCCTCGGCGGCATCCGTCATCTCGGAGGTCAGCTCATCGACGACATCCTTGCGATGGCCCGACAAAAAGCGCTCGACACGCTTGACGTTCTTGGCATAGTCTGCCGGGGAAATCACGCCGACACACGCACCCGGGCCGCGCCCGACATGGTAGTCAAAGCAGGGACGCCCGTTTTGCGCGCAAATCATATTGACGATGTCTTCCTCGCCCTTGTGGGACTCAACGATACGGCGACAACGACGCCACTCCGCACAGGATCCGGAGCAGATGGGAATAACCTTGCGCAGCGTATCTATCGTCTCACGTGCCGCACGGCTATCGGTATAGGGTCCAAAATAGCGCGTTCCCGGCTTATGACGCTCACGCGTATATTTGATAGCGGGATACAGGTCGCCCTTTGTAATGGCGATAAAGGGGTAGCTCTTGTCATCCTTGAGGTCGACGTTAAAGTACGGATGGTACTGACCAATCAAATTGCGCTCGAGCACCAACGCCTCATGCTCGGTCTCCACCACGATATAGTCAAAGCTCGCCACCAGCTGCATCATCAGCGGAATCTTTTGACGCTCATCCTGCAGTGTCACGTATTGACGCATGCGGGCGCGTAGGTTTTTCGCCTTGCCCACGTAGATGACATCGCCCTTGGCATCCTTCCAAAGGTAGCATCCGGGCTGTGTGGGAACGCGCGAAACCTGCTCGGCAAGCGTTGGAATGTTGTCGTGACCGGCCACGCGCACCTACTTGCGACGAAGCAGCGCCGAGACCTCGGGCATCTTAAGGACGACGGCAAGGCCAAAGGTAACAGCAAGCGAGACGACACCCGCAACGCAAACATAGCCAAGAGTAATCAGAATCGAACCGCCAAGTGCCCCGACAAAGTGCTCAAGCGCCCACATGACGCCGGCGCCTGCGGCAGCACCCAGGCCACCGAGCAAAAGGCCAAAGAAACCGCCATGCAGGATAGATTTGACCTGAAGGCCACGCAGACGACGACGCAGCCACCACAGCGAACAACCGACCAAGACCACGTAGTCGACGACATACGAAAGCGCGATTGCCGGCATGCCGAAGCCCAGCACAACGCCAAACAGCAGAACCGAGCCGGCCTGGCCGATGGCAGAATACAGGCAATAGCGACTATAGGGCTTCATGTCGAGCAAGGCAGAGAAGCTCTTCTGCATCAACACGACCACGCCGTAGAGCGGCAGCGAGAGCGCCAGGTAGACAAGGTACTCGGACACCAGCGTCACGCCGGATTCATCGAACTTGCCAGCACAGTAGATCATGTTGAGCGGACGCGCGAAGACAATCAGGTACAGCGCGAACGGAATCAGGAAGAACAGCATCTGGGCGACGCCACGCGAAATGCCCGTGCGAACGCTGTCGTAATCCTTCTCCTGCGCGTCGTGAGAGAGCTCGGTATAGAGCGCCGTCGAAAGCGAGGCGGCAATCAGCGCGTAGGGCAGCGTGTACCACAGGCGCGCATAGGCGATGACGGAAGGACCAGTCTCGGGCTGGACCACCAGCGCGGCAGCGTTGGTGATAGAAGTCGAGACAAACATGCACACCGTGGCGAGCAGCGTCGGGATACCGAGCGCAATCGTCTGCCGCAGTGCGGGGTCCTTAAAGTCGATATGGATATGGGGATGCACGCCGTGCTTGCCAAGCGCGGGGATCTGACATGCCATCTGAACAAAGACACCGAGGGTCGTACCGGCCGCAATCAAGATGATGCCGGCACGTTCGCCAAACTGTGCGGACACGGGCGCAAAACCCATAAAGCTCGCAATGACGATCACATTGTTGAGGACCGGAGCAAACGTCGACCAGAAGTAGTCGCGGTGTGCGTTGAGAACGCCCGAGAACACCGAGCCCAAACCATAAAACAGAATCTGGATGGCAAAGAAACGGAACATGAACGCAGCGGTATCCATGCTGCCACCGTCACCCGAAAGGAACGATTGCGTCCAGATAAAGCCCGGGGCGAAAACGGTCCCCAGCAACGAAATGCCACCCAGCACCAAAAGCAGAATGCCGAGCAGGTTGCCCACGTACTCGTTTGAGGCCTCGCGACCCTGCTCACGCCTCACGCCCATGTACACGGGCAAAAACGCCGTCACGAGCATGCCGCCCATCACGAGTTCGTAGAGCATATTGGGCAGGTTGTTGGCGACCTGATAGGAGGACGAGAGTAGCGACATGCCAATAGCGGCCGCCATTGCCCACGTGCGGATAAAACCGGTGACGCGAGACACGATAGTCAGGATGGTCATAAGCCCGGCGGAACGACCAACCGTGGAGTAGTCCGACGAGCCCATGTCGTCAGTGTCATCTCGCGACGAAGAAGCTTCGGATGAGGGTGTCTGAGGCGCAGATTCTTTTGCAAGATGAGCTCCGCGCTTCAATTCTTCCTGCGGCATCGCTCAGTCCTCTCTCGTAATCGCGGCAACCGTCGCCCCGCAAAATGCAATTAAATCATCGGGTGCAAGCTCGAGCTGATAGCCACGCTTGCCTCCCGAAATAAAAATGGTATCCCAAAGGACACATGTCTCATCAATGAGCGTCCGGTAGCGTTTTTTCATACCGACCGGGCTGCAGCCGCCGCGAACGTAGCCAGTCGCCGCAAGCAAATCCTTCACATGCATCATGGCCAAGGACTTCTCCCCCGCGGCACGCGCGGCGGACTTTAGATCGAGCTCATCGGCAACAGGGATGCAGCACACGACATAGTCGTTGGACGGCGTCACGCAGACCAAGGTCTTAAATCCTTGACCGGGCTCCTCGCCAAGCTGCTCCGAAATCGCGACCCCCAGGCCCACCGACTCATCGCCATCGTCTTCGTACGTATGTAGAACATAGGAAATGCCGGCGCTTTCCAGCTCGCGCATCGCATTGGTTTTTGGCGTCTTTACAGCCTTTGCCATGACATATCCTTTCCCTCGCATTCGGACGCAAGGATTAAGTATATGTCCAATTCGACTGCATACGTCACTTCGGCACAGCAAGCGCCATCGAATCACAAGGAGTCGATGGCGCCCATAAACTGAATCGCCTATTTATTAAGCATCAAGTTGAGCCTGACGCTCCCGGTCACGCCTGAGCAACGGCGCCAAAAACTTGCCCGTATAACTCTGCGGACAGTCCGCAACCTGCTCCGGTGTGCCCGAAACCACGACGGTTCCGCCGCCGTTACCGCCTTCGGGACCCATATCGATCAGGCGGTCGGCAACCTTGATGACATCAAGGTTGTGCTCAATCACCAGCACCGTGTTGCCCGCATCGACCAAGCGCTGCAGCACATCGAGCAGCTGGCGGACGTCCTCAAAATGAAGGCCGGTCGTCGGCTCGTCCAAAATATAGAACGTCTTGCCCGTCTGGCGTCGATGAAGCTCCTTGGCGAGCTTCACACGCTGCGCCTCGCCGCCCGAGAGCGTCGTGGCGGGCTGGCCCAGGCTCACGTAGCCTAAGCCTACATCGTACAGCGTCTGGAGCTTGCGCTTAATCTGCGGGATATTCCCAAAGAAGGCCAGCGCCTCGGTGACGCTCATGTCGAGCACGTCCGAGATGGTCTTGCCACGGTAGGTGACCTCGAGTGTCTCGCGGTTGTAGCGTTTACCGCCGCAAACTTCGCAGGGAACGTAGATATCGGGAAGGAAGTGCATCTCGATCTTGATCTGCCCGTCGCCCTTGCACGCCTCACAGCGCCCGCCACTCACATTAAAGGAGAAACGACCCGGCGAGTAGCCGCGCGCCTTCGACTCCGGCGTACTCGCAAACAGCGCGCGAAGATCATCCCACAGGCCGATATAGGTAGCAGGGTTGGAACGCGGCGTGCGGCCAATCGGCGACTGGTCGATATCGATAACCTTATCGATACACTCGATGCCCTCGATTTTCTTATACGGACCCACGGGGCGCGTCGAGCGGTGAATGGCATTCGTAAGGGCAGGCGCAATGGTGTCGGTAACCAGGGAGCTCTTGCCCGATCCCGACACGCCGGTAACAACCGTAAGCGTACCAAACTCGATCTTGGCGGTAACGTTTTTGAGGTTGTTGGCTCGAGCGCCCGTAATTTTAAGGCAGCCGCGACCGGGCTTGCGCCGTTCATCAGGCACCCGGATCATTCGTTTGCCGGTCAGATAAGCGCCCGTCATCGACTCAGGACACGCCATGATATCGGCAGGCGTTCCC
>URWQ01000107.1 GCA_900551635.1 uncultured Collinsella sp.
GCCAAGATCGGTCACGCCTTTGGCCCCATCATGACGCTGTGGTTCCTGTTCCTGGCAGGCGCCGGCCTGTTCAACATGCTCGGCAACCTATCCATCCTGCGTGCGCTCAACCCCATCCGCGGCATTATGTTCCTGTTCTCGCCCATCAACCACTCGGGCATCATGGTGCTCGGCTTTGTCTTTCTGTCGACGACCGGCGCCGAGGCCCTCTACTCGGACATGGGCCATGTGGGCAAGGCCAACATCTATGCATCCTGGCCGTTTGTTAAAGCGGCCCTTATCCTCAACTATCTGGGCCAGGGAGCTTGGCTGCTCGCCAATAACTCCAACCCCCAGATGCTCGCGATGGATATCGTCAACCCGTTCTATATGATGCTTCCCGAGCCCCTGCGCCCCTTTGCCATCGTGCTTTCAGCCGTGGCGGCCATCATCGCCTCGCAGGCGCTCATTACCGGCTCTTTCTCACTGGTTTCGGAGGCAACGCGCCTCAACCTTATGCCGCACCTGCGCATCCACTACCCCAGCGACACCAAGGGCCAACTCTATATTCCGCTCGTCAACAACATCATGTGGGTCGGCTGCATCTTCATCGTGCTGCTGTTCCAGAACTCCGAGCGCATGGAGAGCGCCTATGGCCTCGCCATTACCGTGACCATGCTCATGACCACGACGCTTTTGACGAGCTACATCGCCGGCATCCTCAAGCACAAGCTGGGCGCCTGCGTCTTTGCCCTGCTTTTTGGCGCCATCGAGCTCTGCTTCTTTGCCTCGTGCCTCACCATGTTCTTTGACGGCGGCTACGTCATGATCTTTCTGGCCTCGCTGCTGTTTGGCCTTATGTATGTGTGGCGCCGCGGCACCGCCATCGAGCGCACGCAGACGATCCTGCTGCCCGTCTCCAAGTACATCGATCAGCTCAACCGCCTGCGCAGCGACGAGACCTACCCCGTGCTCGCCGACAATCTGGTGTTCCTCACCAACAGCCCCGACCCGCTCACGCTCGACCGCGACGTGCTCTATTCCATCCTGGACAAGCACCCCAAGCGCGCCAAGGCATATTGGTTCATTAACGTGCATGTCACCGATGAACCCTATACGCACGAATACTCCGTTGAGACCTTTGGCACGGACTTCCTGTTCCGCGTGCGCCTGGACCTGGGCTTTAAGGTCAATCAGCGCGTTAATGCCTACCTGCGCCAGATCGTTGGCGACTTGATGGCCTCGGGAGAGCTGCCGCCGCAGCATCACACCTACTCCATCTACGAGACACGCGGCAACGTGGGCGACTTCCGTTTTTGCATGCTGCGCAAGATGCTTGCCCCCGAAACGGACATCAACCGCAATGACCACCGCGTCATGGCCATCAAGTACGCCGTCCGCCGCGCCTGCGGAAGCCCGGCACGCTGGTACGGTCTTGAGAACTCGGCCATCATCATCGAGTACGTGCCGCTGTTTGCCCGCATGCGCCCGGCCGTTAAGCTCGTGCGCACCCAGGTGCCGCTCGAGGTTCAGATCGAAGAGGCCGAGGAAATGGAAGTCGACATTTTCTCGGACGACCTGGTCAACGGCAACGAGGCCGGCAAGAGCATGAACGTCGATCCCACTGAGCTGCTCGAGAGCGTCGCAGATATGCCCGAACAGCAACAGCTCGACGGCCTCGAGAGTGAACAACTCAACGACGCCAACTTCTAGCGACGTCACAAATCAACGACAGCGGCCCTGCATCTCACGAGAGACGCAGGGCCGCGTGGGCCGCCTTGCATTGCAGTAAAGCTATCGGCTACGAACGACGCGGCTCGGGAACCACGAGCTTATCGGGGCTCGCGCCCTCGGCATCCATCAGGCTCACGTAGCGAATCGACGGATCCCCATACATCGCGTAGTAATAATTGCCCGTGCGCGCGCTAAAGCATCCGGTGTAGATAGTCTTCTCGAACTTGCCATCGCCCATCCTGGACGCCCCCTCAATCATCACCACGCCCTCGAGCGAGCGGAACATGCGGACGACGTTTTCGGTCTCGCTCTCCTTTTGCGGATAATTGGCATTGAGATACGCCGCTTTCACGAAGCGACTCGGCGAATAGCAATCGCCCGGAATGCCGCGCATGCCGGCACCGGCTCCATAGGGCTTAAGCTCGGCGCCACGCCACGTCGCCGTCTGCGGAAAATCGCTTGTGGCGGTGATATAGGTGCGGAGGTTTTCCATGTGCCACGGGAAGGTCGGCTGGTTGGCAAGGGTGTCGACCGGATCGTCGTATACGTGCAGGCCGTCAGCCATCATCTCGACCACGATGCTGCGCTGGCTGTCGCCGATAATCCAATGGAGCAGCGACACGCCCAGCCCCTCTCCGGCAGATTTGGCAACAATCACCGTATCGCGCAGCGCAGCCTCGACCTCATCGACCGTCGAGAACGTCGCTGCCACCCACAGGGGAAACTCATAGGCCGCGATATTGGTCTTGCCGTCGACAGGGTCCTCGGCATACTCGGCATAACCTGGGAAATTGAGACCCGCCACGGCGAGGCCCGCATCGTTGCCGCAGTCGAAGAACATAGGGTAGTTCTTGTAATCGATGCACATACCGATCACCGCGTGTGCCGCTGTCACGTCGTCGATAAACGAATACGGAATGTGGAACCCGCGCGGCATCACGCGAACCTGTTGGCCGTAGTCAAAGCTCCAGTCGAGGTTGCGGCCCAGATACATGTGGCCAGAATTATCGGTAAATCGAATACTCGTACACATAGCGCCTCCTAGCTTTACGTTCTTGCTAATTTCATTGTCTCCAAACAAAGGGGCGCTAAACAAAAAAGCCCGGACATGACAACAATGTCACGCCCGGACCAAAGCACCGGTTCAATCCCCGATCAAATCGTCCTAGACGAGTTTACCGAGACAGTGATCAATCATGTGTTGAACCATCTGCGCCTCAAAGCCGACGAAGTCCTGCTTGCGCTCGCGCATCTTGCCGTCGACGATCTGGTCAAAGGCAACCTTGCACTTGATATAGCGCGTGGACTTGGTGACCTCCTCGTGCGTCAGGCAGCTCTCCTCCATCTTGCTGGCGCCCAGGCCAAACACCAGACGGGGGTTGTAAAGCACGTGGGGCTCACCGGCGTCGTCCAGATAGACGCAGACCTTCTTGGTGACGCCGATCTGGTTGGCAGCAAGGCAGCCGGCATCATCGAGTGACTTGATGGTATCGATCAGGTCCTGAGCAACCGACTCGTCCTCGACGGTCGCAACCTCGCAACGCTGGGACAGGATAGCCTCGTCGTGGCAGAGCTCTTTAATCATACGTTCCTCCATAGGGGTCGTTGTAACCGCTTAAGTATACGGTACCCACACATTTTCATGCGAAAAATACCGTCCGTCTGCTACAAAGCGCCGAACATCAACATGCGAGGAACAACAGCGTCGTAAAGGGGCTATAGTAGTTGAGTTCGTGTCAATCGGCCTAAACTCGGGGCCGAACAAGGAAAGGGTATGCATGGACGAACTTTTTCACGTCAGTGAGCGCAAGTCCACAATCGGGACCGAACTCCGCGCTGGACTGACAACATTCCTGGCGATGGCCTACATCATCGCCGTCAACCCCGCGGTGCTCTCGGGCGCTGGCATCGATGCGGGAGCGCTCGCCTGCGCCACCTGCCTGGGCGCCGGCATCATGACCATCTGCATGGGCATCTTCGCCAACCGCCCGCTCGCCTGCGCGTCGGGCTTAGGCGTCAACGCGATGATCGCCGGAATCACCACCACCGTCTGCGGCGGTGACTGGCACGTGGCCATGAGCGTCATCTTCCTCGAGGGTATCGTCATCTTGCTGCTCGTGCTTTGTGGCCTGCGCGAGGCCATCATGGACGCCATCCCGGTTGTCCTGCGTCACGCCATCTCGGTGGGTCTGGGCCTGTTCATCGCCATGATTGGCCTATGCGATGCCGGCATTATCACCGCTGGCGCCGGTACGCTCGTCGGCCTGGGCGACATCGCCTCCCCCACCTTTATCGTCGGCATCATCTCCATCGTCGTGACGGTTGCCCTGGCTTCCCGCAACGTGCCGGGCTCGCTGCTCATCGGCATCATCGTCGCCGTCATCGCCGGTATCCCCCTAGGTGTGACCCAGGCTCCGACCGGTATCATCGCCCCGCTCGACTTCTCGAGCATCGGTGGCCCCATCGCCGACGCCGGCGGCGTGCCCGCCATCGTCAAGGTCCTTACCGACCCCACGCTCCTCGTCATCTCGTTCTCGCTGCTCATGAGTGACTTCTTCGACACCATGGGCACCGCGATGGCCGTGGCCAAGCAGGGCGAGTTCCTCACCGACGACGGCAACGTCGAGAATATCAAGGAGATCCTGATCGTCGACTCCGCCGCCGCTGCTGTGGGCGGTTTCATGGGCGTCTCCTCCATCACCACCTTCGTCGAGTCCACTTCCGGCGCCGCCGACGGTGGCCGCACGGGCCTCACCTCCGTCACCACCGGCGTGCTGTTCATTCTCGCCGCGTTCTTCTCCCCCATCGTCACCATCGTTTCCAGCGCCGCCACCTGCGGTGCTCTGGTCTACGTCGGCTACCTCATGATGAGCGAGGCCTCCGAGATCGACTGGTCCGACGTGTCGCAGGGTTTCCCGGCGTTCATGATTGTCGCCGGCGTGCCCTTCACCTACTCCATCTCTGCCGGCATTGGCCTGGGCTTTATCGCCTACGTGATCGTCGCGCTCTTTAAGGGCGAGGCCTCCAAGATCAAGCCGCTCATGTGGATCGCAGCCCTTGCTTTCCTCGTCTACTTCTTCGTAGCGTAAGGGCAAGGCTGCAAAAGCTGAACAATAAAGCGCGGAGTCGCCATGCGGCCCCGCGCTTTTTTTTAGCGCCGGTCCCTGCGCCGGCGTGCGGCCTATTTCTCCCCCATTTTGGCCATTTTGCCCTCCAAACGGCACTACCGCCGGCAACATCCAGCAGATACGCTGAATCTAGTCGTATAGGCCCTATGAGAACGGGAGCAACCATGGCAGCCTTGTTCACGACCCCCAAACGCAATGACACTACCGCCGGAACCCATGTTGCCGAACCCGACGTTCGCCGTCGCATAGGACTCGCGCACGGCAGCTGGCGCCGCGTGACGCGCCGCATCGTCTCGGGCGCCGTGTGCGCGCTCACGGTGAGCTCGCTGCTCATGCCGAGCGTCTCGCTCGCAGCGGAATGGGTCAAGGTCGGCGGCAACAAGTACAACACCGCGGCGAGCGACGAGGCCGGTACCTGGTCGTGGGACGGCGCCGACGACTTGAAGCTCAACAACTATAACGGCGGCGAGATCCAGGCCGCAGGCAAGCTCAACGTGAATTACTCGGGAACCAACATCGTCACTGCCGAATGGATCGAAAGCATCAACGTTTCTCATGGCACTAACGAGAATGCCGAGCTCAATATCCAAGGCGACGAGGGCGGCACGCTCAGCGTGACATCTACTGAGGACGCTATCCTCTCCACGGGTAATATCAACATCGACGGAGCCGGATCCGTCAACGCCACGAGCACTGGGTTTGATGCCATCAATGCCGGAGGTGATCTCGCTATCAAAGGTTCGGGCAACGTCAACGCCACGGGTGCATCGGATGGCATCAGGGCAAACGGCAATATCACGATTGACGACAGCGGAGCCGTCACCGCCAGGGCTACCAAGGACAAGGGTATTGGAGCCGACAAGAACCTCACCATCAAGGGTGGCGGGACGGTCGAGGCAAGCTCAGCCGATGGTGAGGCCCTTTGGAGCGGCGGCAATATCAACATCTCGGACGGCGGCC
>URWQ01000108.1 GCA_900551635.1 uncultured Collinsella sp.
CCGCCGTTCCGCCCGATATGGTCCTGGGCGGCATCGTGGCCGCTGCCTTTGCGTGCCTGACCGATGCTTCCGCCGAGACCGCCATGACGATCGCCATCCCGGTCGCCGTCCTGGGTCAGCTCCTCGGCATCGTGTTCCGTTCCATCATCGCCGCCCTCACCCATGTGGCAGATAACGCGATCGATAACGGAAAGTTCAAGACCGCCTACCGTATGCACATCTGCGCCGGCTCCGGTCTGTACGCTCTCATGTACTTCCTGCCGATCTTCCTCGCCGTCTTTGTCGGCACCGACCTGGTCCAGACCATCGTCAACATGGTTCCCGAGTGGCTGTCCACTGGTCTTAACGTTTCGACCAAGATCATGACCGCCTACGGCTTGGCCCTGCTGCTCACCATGATGATCAAGAAGGGTATGACTCCGTTCCTGTTCATCGGTTTCCTGCTCGCCGCTTACCTCAACCTGTCCGTCATCGCGGTCGCTCTGATCGGTGTGTGCCTGGCTGTCGTCTTCATGGGCTTCAAGTTCAACGGTTCCCATGCAGCCGCCGGTGTCGATTCCGACTACGATCCGCTCGAAGACGACGAAGACTAAGGAGGAACACACTATGGCAACCGCAACCAAGGACGTGTCCCTGAACAAGAAGGTCAGCCAGTTCTTCTGGCGCTCCTGGGCCATCCAGGCCTCTTGGAACTACGAGCGTCAGATGAACATGGGCTTCCTCTACGGCATGGTTCCCACGCTCGACCGCCTCTATCCCGACGAGTCTGACCCCAAGCAGCTCGAGGCCAAGAAAGAGGCTTACCACCGTCACATGGCGTTCTACAACTGCACCCCGCAGACGAGCGCTTTCATCCTGGGCCTCGCCGCCTCCATGGAGGAGGAGTACGCCAAGGATCCCGAGAACTTCGATCCCGATTCGATCAACGCGGTCAAGACCTCCCTCATGGGTCCGCTTTCCGGCATCGGTGACTCCTTCTTCCAGGGCACCATCCGCGTTATCGCCTTTGGTCTGGGCGTTCAGCTGGCTCAGCAGGGCTCCATCATGGGCCCGATCCTGGCCATGCTCATCTCCATCGTCCCCGCTGTGCTGATCACTTGGTTCGCAGCCAAGATGGGCTATCAGGGCGGCCACGAGTACCTGAGCAAGCTTCAGGGCGGCGACCTCATGGAGAAGCTCATGTATGTCTGCGGCATCGTGGGTCTTATGTCCGTGGGCGGCATGATCGCCACGCTGATCGGCGCCACCACCCCGCTGCAGTTCGCTGACGGCACCGTTGTGATCCAGGACATCCTGGACGGCATGATGCCCCAGATGATCTCCCTTGGCCTCACCGGCCTTATGTACTGGCTCATCAAGAAGAACGTCAACACCGGTTGGCTTCTCGTGATCGCCATCGTGGGCGGCATCGCCCTCTCCGCGGCCGGCATCCTGGCCTAGTCGCGACCAAGCGTCCAACCGCTTTCCCCCGGGGCCTGCCTGGCATCCCATACCCCAGGCAGGCTTCCATCCCCAAAATGCGACAATGGGACAGTCCCTTTGTCGCATCCTCAACGGGCCGGCGACTCGGTCCAAATCACGGTAACCCTGCGCGCGCCCGGCAATGTGGCGCCGCAAAAATCGAAAGGAATGTGTCAGATGTACGAGATCGACCTTAACCTCCCTAAGCAGATCGTCGCTGACGTCCTGTCCAACCACGAGATCCACAGCGTCGCCTTCGTCGGCTGCGGCGCTTCCATGTCCGACCTGTACCCCGCCAAGTACTTCCTGGCCAACAACACGGACAAGCTGAACGTTCAGATCTTCACTGCTAACGAGTTCAACTACGACACGCCCTCCTGGGTCAACGAGCACACCTTCGTGATCACCTGCTCCCTCGGTGGCTCCACGCCCGAGACCGTCGAGGCCAACAAGACCGCCAAGAAGCACAACTGCCCGGTCGTCTCCCTCACCAACAAGGCTGGCTCCGCTCTGACCGTCGACGCCGACCACGTCATCGTCCACGGCTTCCACGCCAACTACGCTGCCAAGTGCGAGAAGCCCGGCTACGCCATCGCTCTTGCTCTCGAGATCCTTCAGCAGACCGAGGGTTATGACCACTACGAGGACATGATCACCGGCCTCACCAACATCTTCGATCTCTGCGAGAACGCCGCTCAGCACTGCAAGAAGCTCGCCAAGAAGTTCGCCGAGGACTTCAAGGACGACAAGATGATCTACTTCATGGCTTCCGGTGCCTCCGAGAAGATGGCTTATTCTCACGCTGCCTTCCTGTTCACCGAGATGCAGTGGATCGACGCCGCCGCCTACAACACCGGCGAGTACTTCCACGGCCCGTTCGAGGTTTCCACCGAGGGTAAGCCCTACGTCTTCTTCATGTCCGATGGCGCCACCCGTCCGATGGACGCCCGCGCCCTCACCTTCCTTGAGCGCATGGGCGCCAAGGTCGCTCTGATCGACTCCAAGGACTACGGCCTGGCTGACGCCGTGCCCGCGAGCGTCATCACCTACTTCAACCCGCTGCTGCACCTCGCCGTTATGCGCGAGTACGGCAACCAGATCGCCGAGGCCCGTCAGCACCCGCTGACCATGCGTCGCTACATGTGGAAGCTTTCCTACTAATCACAAGTAAGTAGACCTTACGGGTTGATTGAGAGGGGATGGGGTTTGCGCCCCGTCCCCTTTTTTGCTCTGGGGAGGGCGTATCCGTCGCGCCACAAAACCCCAGATAAAACCTACCAAAATAAACCTGTCCCATTTTGGCAGGTGGGAGGAGATGCGTATGATCAAAGCAGTGCTGTTTGACATGGACGGCGTGCTGGTCGATACCGAGTGGTTCTACAACCGTCGTCGCGTGGCGTTTATGGAGGAGAAGGGGTTCCACTTTGACGAGATCCCCGATCTTTCGGGGTCTAACGAGCCGGCCATTTGGGAGGCGCTGGTGCCCGACGATGTTGAGCTGCGCGAGCGTCTGCGCGTGGAGTACAAGCAGGTCTATAGCCCGGACCATCCCGTTCCGTATGCCGAGCTGCTCAACGAGCAGACGGAGCCGGTGATGCGCGCACTGCACGAGCGCGGCGTGAAGTGTGCCATCGCGAGCTCGTCCTATCGCGAGTTGATCGACGAGCTGGTGGAGATTGCCGGTATCCCCGACGTGCTGGACTACACCATCAGCGGTCACGAGTGCAGTGCGTTTAAGCCCGACCCCGAGATCTACCTGCGTGCCATGGAGGCACTGGGGGTGGAGCCTGCCGAGTGCCTGGTTATCGAGGATTCGCCTTTGGGCATCGAGGCTGGTAAGCGCTCCGGCGCCCGCGTCCTGGCGCTGCGTCCGCACGAGGGTGTCAACCTCGATCAATCGCGAGCCGATGCCGTTATTGATAATCTGACCGACATTTTGGCCGCTTTGTAGTGTCAATCCGCCGCGAGAAGCACGGGTTCAAACGTTTTTTGCGGTGGACTGGCTCAATTTGGTTTCGATTTTGATCCGTTTGGCTTCGATTCGGACTAAGTGAGTAGACTTTTTGGCGCAGGCCGAGCACAATGCATATCTTCCTTTGTAAAACCGCAGGTCACAGGGGTGGCGGTTTTGGGTGTGCTCTGCAGGTCGCGTAAAGTCTACTCACTTGTAATTTGGGCCTTTGGTCGTGGGGTTGCTGGTCCCGCTTTGGTTGTCGAGAGAGGGTGAATTGAAGCGCCCCCGCACGCTCCATGCTACAATCGCGGACATACCCCACAACTACATCTGCCTTCGAAAGGAGCCTGCGTGGCGAACGCCATCGATCAGCTCACGGACCGCGTGCTCGTGCTCGGCCGCCTCACCATCGTCCGCCGTGCCATTACCGCTGTGGCGGTCACCATTTCCGCCGTTCTCCAGACATTTCTGATCCAGGCGTTCATTCAGCCCGCCGACCTGCTTCCGAGCGGTCTTACCGGCGTCGCGGTCCTACTCGATCGCGTTACCTCGCTGGGTGGCGTTCATATCGACATCTCGCTCGGCATGCTCGCGCTCAACATCCCCGTGGCGCTCCTATGTTGGAGCGGCATTAGCAAGCGCTTCGTCATCTTCTCGATGATGCAGGTCGTGCTCTCATCGCTGTTCCTCAACGTCTTTCACTTCGCGCCGTTTTTGGGCGACAAGATCATGCTCATCATTTTTGGCGGCGTGGTCTCGGGTCTGGGCGCTGCCATCGCGCTTAAATCCGGCGCATCCACCGGCGGCACCGACTTTATCGCGCTGTGGGTTTCCAACCACACGGGCAAGACCATCTGGGGCGTCATCTTTGGTTTCAACTGCTTTATCCTGGCGATCTTTGGCTTTATGTTTGGCTGGGACAAGGCGGCGTATTCCATCGTGTTCCAGTTTATTTCGACCAAGACTATCGACAGTTTCTATCGTCGCTACGATCGCGTGACGCTGCAGATCACGACGCGTAAGGCAGACGAGGTCATGACTGCCTACGTAAACCATTTTCAGCACGGCATTAGCTGCGCCGAGGTCGTCGGCGGATATAGCCGCGAAAAGATGTACCTGCTGAACACCGTTGTCTCGACCTACGAGAGTCAGGACATTATCAAGCTGGTGTGCGACGTTGATCCCGGCGCCGTGATCAACGTGTTCCACACGCTCAACTTTGTGGGCGGCTGGTGGGGTGGTCATGTCGACGAGCCCATGCCCACGGCCGTTCCCGATCCCGACAAGCCCGCACGCATGGCCAGCAGGCAGGCGCGCCTCAGCGAACAGGACAGCCTGCAGCAGGACGACGGCAAGTAGAGTATTGGCATTTTGCCGGTCCTGCGCAACCCATCCGAACGAGCCCCCGAAAGCCCCGTTGCTTTCGAGAGGCTCTCGTTTGCCCAGATAAAACCTACCAAAATGAAGCTGTCGCTTTTTGGTAGGGAGGGTGTATCATTTTATCATTATGAGGTAATATGAAACTAGACGTTATATACGTATTAGTTATTTCGATATTTCGATAAGAGTGATTAGATATGCCTGCGCCCAAAAATGCACCGCTTTACCAGCAGATTTACGACGAAATCAAGGATGCGATCGAGAAAGGTGTTTATGCACCCAAGGAGCGTATTCCGTCCGAGCTTGAGCTAGCCGAGCAGTACGACGTGAGCCGCATTACGGTGCGCCGCGCCGTCGAGGAGCTGTGCTCCGATGGCTACCTGGTTAAGCAGCAGGGCCGTGGCACCTTTGTCTCCACGCCGCACATCAATCGCCAGTTTCACGCCTCGACGCTGCAGACGTTTACCGCGCTGTGTGCCGGCAACGGCATGAAGGCCGGTGCGCACGTGATCGATCGCCAGATCGTTCCGGCGCGCCAAAACGAGATGGAGTTCTTTGGCCTGCAGAAGGATGCGCTGCTGCTGCATATCAAGCGCGTGCGTACGGCCGACGGCGAGCCCATCTTTGAGGAGAACATCTTTGTGCCGTTTGATGCCTACCACGAGCTGTTGACGGCCGATCTTGAGGACAAGTCTATTTTTGCCGAGGTCGAGCGTGTTGGCGGAATCCCGATTGTCTCGGTTGGCTACCGTACGGTCGAGGCCGTTCGAGCTAACGCCGAGCAGGCGGCCGAGCTGGGCATTGCTCCGCACGATCCGCTGCTCAACCTGCGTGCCGGCTTTACCGGTCCCGATGACGAGCCGGTTTTGATGGGTAAGCAGTACTACGTGGGATCGCGCTACGTTATGGTGATGTAGGGTTGGTTCCGCCGTTCTAACGAACGGCGGATCGGTCGACGCTGCAAGCCCGCCAGAGCGGCAATCTGCCTTTCAACTTCG
>URWQ01000109.1 GCA_900551635.1 uncultured Collinsella sp.
CTGCCGCGCCTCAGGCTCCCTACGATGCAGGCGCCGCCGTGCAGGGCTTTTTGACCGGCTACCAGACCATGGACCTGCTCGCGTCGCTCGCCTTTGGCATTATCATCGCCGAGACCATCCACGAGCTGGGCGTTACCGATGACAAGCGCGTGGCCTTTGAGATTTCGCGTTCCGGTGTGATCGCCGGCGTGCTCATGGCCGTCATCTACTGCGGCCTGGCGCTTGCCGGCACGCAGCTCAGCACCGTGATGCCCGATGCCACCAACGGTGCTGCCATTCTCGCCCGTTCTGCCTCCATGCACTTTGGCCTTGTCGGCACGGTCGTGGTCTTTGCGATCTTTTTCCTCGCCTGCATGAACGTGTGCATCGGCCTCATCAGCTGTTGCTCGCGTTACTTCTGCGAGACGTATGTGGTCGAAGGGGGAGCGGAGGCCTCCGAGGAGGCCATGCGCCGTCCCTTTGCGGTTCTCGCCTTTGTGTTCGCAGCGTTTTCGTGCGTGCTCTCCAACGTGGGTCTCGACGTGATCCTCATGTTCTCGGTGCCCATGCTCAACGCCTTGTACCCCGTCGCCATTGTGCTGGTGCTTATGGGTCTGGTGCATGGTTTTTGCGACGCGCATCCGCAGGTGTGGGTTTGGGTCGGCGGCGTCGTCGCGGTGCAGAGCGTGATCACTTCGGTCCGCGATGCGTTCTTTGCGGGCGCGTGGCTGCCATTCGATGCGTTGCCGCTGGCAGATATCGGTGCTGCGTGGGCACCGGTTGCTGTGGCGGCGTTTGTGATCGGTCTGGTTCATAGCCAGTTTGTTGCACATTCGAGGAGCTAGGGTTTCTGCGCTTGCACAGGCGGGGAGTCTCCCCTATAATTTCCTTCGCTTTGGGACACGCAAGGTTTAGACCTTAGCTGCTCAACACCTTCGGGACGTGGCGCAGTTTGGTAGCGCGCCTGCTTTGGGAGCAGGATGTCGCAGGTTCAAATCCTGTCGTCCCGACCATATCTTGCGGGCGTAGTTCAATGGTAGAACCCCAGCCTTCCAAGCTGATGACGCGGGTTCGATTCCCGTCGCCCGCTCCATAGGATAGTTTTAACGGCTTTGGCTTCATTTGGCGCCAGAGTCGTTTTCATATACATGCCGGGGACCCCACATCCCCTCCTAAGTTGCGGTGAAATACGGACTGTTTTTCGGCTTTTATGGCCCATGTAGTCCGTATTTCACCGCAACTAATTGTAAGGGTGGATTTTGATGCCGTTGGGAGGGTCGTAGCGACCGTCTACCGAGAGTGGAAATATTTTTTGAAGCTCTGACCTGCGACGTCAAGCTTTTGGTCAGCTTTTGGCAAGGTATTTAAATGCCGTTCTGCGATAGCGTAAAGGCGTTCACTCGTTCTTGATTGTTATGGTGCGGGTCATGTCCAATAAAGCTAAACATTTTCCGAAGTCATATGCCAAGATGCTGTTTTCCGCTCTCGGGATTCATCATGACGAGCAGCTATTGATAACGACTGATCCTTGGGATGAGCGGCGCGCGCGTGAGCTTATGCAGGAAGAGCTTTTAATTCGACTCTATAACCATGTGTACGCCGATCCTGTTTATTGGAGCCACCTTGACGTGGAAGCCCGCATTTTCCAGCTTGCATCTGCTATTGCGGCCGTCGAACCGGATGCCATTTTCTGCGGTTCAACGGCGGCATTGCTGTACGGTATCGGCTCTGCTTACTCGCTGCTTAATGCCGTTCAGATGTTGTTGCCGAGATCTACCAGGCGCGATACATATGAGTTCGTTGAGTATCGTCGATGGCGCCCAGGTGAGTTATGGCGGCTCGGCCCGTTTACGCTGACGGACCCCTATCGGACGGTGGTCGATATTGCCCGCGCGAGTGCATTTCGGTATGCGCTTGGCTACGCCGATGGATTGGCTCGTGAGTATGATGTCGACCGCGAGGAGCTGCGTGCGTATGCACAGGCCAATTGTCGCGGTTTGCATGGCATCGCCCGTGCGTTTGGCGTGTTCGAGCATATGGACGGGAGGTCGGATAACGGGGGAGAGTCCGAGGCGCGAGCGGCAATGATCCTTGCTGGAGTCGTTGCGCCTGAGCTTCAGGTTGAGATTGCTCGACCAGGAAATGCCGGCTATTATCTGGCAGATTATGGTTGGCGGATGCCAGATGGGTCATGGATGTTGGCAGAGCTTCATGGTTTGGGTAAGTTTGAGGACGAAACTCAAAAAGATTTGGAACATGCTGCGGCAAAAACCTATCGAGCCGCCTTATTGCGCGATGCGAACTTACGTGCCATGGGTCATAACGTCATTCATTTCAAGCTATCGGACACATATGATGTCGAAGAGTTTGGCGCTATGATGCGCGGCTACGGTATCCCAACTACAAAGCCTTTTGCGGATTCCTGATAGCAGAGACAACCGACTCCGCCGCCCAACAATAAGTTGCGGTGAAATACGGACTAAAGGCTACTCAGAGACATAAAACAGTCCGTATTTCACCGCAACTTAGGAGGGGATGGGGTTAGCTGCGGGGTTGGTGGCGGAGTTTGTCGATGGTGGAGTCAGTGCTTCGGCTGTGGGCTTCGGCGGCGCGGTCGCGAGCGTCGGCTGCGGTTTGGCGCTTGCGACGGTAATCGATCATGCCTTGGATGATGGGCTTGCCAAAGCTCACGACATCATCGTTGTAGATGGCGGTTCGGGCTGCGAGGAGGCAGTCGGTAAAGTCCATATGGGTCTTGCCAAAGAGTTTGACGGCAAGGGCGACAACGGTGGGCTCGTCGACCATGACGTCATCGAGCAGCCTTTTCAAGGCCGCGGCAATTTCAACGCGGGGAACCTTATAGACGTCGCGCAGCGTAACCACGACGCGCGTGATGATTTCGGGGTAGACGCGAGCAGTGCGTGTGGCGATGACCTTGGAGGCGCGCGGTGACAGAACTTCGTCGTCGTCAAGCAGGTAGCGTAGGATGACGGTCTCGTCGATGATGGTGCTACTCATGGATATCTACTTCCTCGGGACCCAAAATCGAATCGTCGCTTTCTGTAGCAAGGTACTCAATCCAGGCATTGCGCTCCTCGGAGCGGCGATTGGGGTCTCCATTTGCTTTGAGCGATCCATAGGCGGCGGTGCCGTCCTTTGAGCGCACGGCGACCGGCTGAAAGGGAAGCTTGCGCATCAAAATGCTCTGCGCGACAAAAAGGCGAACGGCCTCGGCAAGCGATGTGCCCATGGCGTCGTAGAGATGCTCGGCATGCTGTTTGTCCTCTTCGCGAATGCGCATCTGCAGGATGGCTCTTTTTTGCGTCGATGACATCACTGCCCTCCCTTAGCTAGCGTGCAATATAGTCGGTCAAATGCGGTATATACCGACATCTTAGAATCTTATAACCATTACTTTATTTCAGTCAAGTAAATAATCATTAATACGAATACAAACGTAGTACATCCAAAATGAGAGCGCGTAAAAATCTCAGAGGTGTACGCATGTAATACACTCACCTTTATAGCTTCTAGAGAATAATTCCAACCTGCCAAAACCCCTGCAATACACCCGTATTGCAGGGCCTATGCTCAAGTTTGCCACCTGCAACTGCGTATATTTAGCCTGTATATCGTTGGAGGAACTCTATCGATGCGCCTGTTTCGCCGCATGCGCTTCGATACGCCGATGCTGGACCACGGGCGGTCCGGGGCAACGTCGACAGGGTCTCTCCGGCATGGGATTCAGGAGGGAGTGAACAACATGGGCAATAAACGAGTCGTGGCTGATTCTTCACGCTGCATTGGGTGCCAAACCTGTATGGCGGCGTGCATCGAGGCACACGATATTCCCGGCAACATCGCCGCACCTCGCTTGCGCGTAACGCGCACCTACGAGATCTCCGCGCCGGTGGCATGTCACCACTGCGAGGATGCTCCGTGCGCGAAGGCCTGTCCTACGGGCGCCTTGTTCTTTGATCCAAAGAACCATCGCATCGGCGTCAACGAGGACAACTGCATCGGCTGCAAGAGCTGCGTCATGGCATGCCCCTTTGGCGCCGTGAGCGTGGCGACCACGCAGGTCCCCGTCTTGATGGGCGACGTGCGCGTGGGTTCGCAGACTAAGAGCTTCGTGCTCAAGTGCGACCTGTGCGTGGACCGTCCCGGCGGTCCGGCGTGTGCCGAGGCGTGTCCGACCAAGGGCCTCACCCTGGTAGACGAGGAGCGTCTGGCAGAACTGACTGCCGAGCGTGCCCGCGCCACCATCGAAAACGAGGCGTAAGCGTCGAGCGACAGGCCCAATGATTGTCAAATAAGTACCGAGTATTCGGTAGCAGAGAAAGGAAGGAGGGTGTCATGGAGAAGCATAAAGTGATTTGCCCGTACTGCGGCGCCGGTTGCCAGTTTAACCTCTTGGTCCAAAACGGCCAGGTCGTGGGTACCGAACCGCTCAACGGCATCACCAACCAGAGCGAGCTGTGCCTTAAGGGCATGAGCGGCTACGACTTCATCAACGACACCAAGATCTTGACTCCTCGCGTACTGCACCCGATGATCCGCCGCACCAAGGGCGCGGATCTTGAGCGCGTAAGCTGGGACGAGGCACTGGATTTCACCGCATCTAAGATGCAGGCCATAATTGACGAATATGGTCCTAACGCTGTCATGACCACCGGCTCTTCGCGAGGCGGCGGCAATGAGGCGAACTACGTCATGCAGAAGTTTACGCGTGCGTGCATCGGCACCCACAGCGTGGACAACTGCGCCCGTACTTGACACGGCCCTACTGTCCTCGGTCTGATGGACACGGTTGGTTCAGGTTGCATGTCATGCTCCATCCCCGGTATGGAGGATGCGGGCTGCATTTTCCTCTTCGGCTATAACCCTGCCGATTCGCACCCCATCGTCGCAAGGCGTATCGTGCGAGCCAAAGAAAAGGGTTGCAAGATCATCGTCGCCGACCCGCGCCATATCGAAACCGCGCGTATCGCCGATCTCTACCTTCCGATCAAGAACGGTTGCAACGTTGCGTTCCTCAACGCCTTTGCCAACTGCTTGGTCAACGATGGCCTCTACGACAAGGAATTCGTCGCCGAGCATACGAACGGCTTTGACGAGTGGTGGGAGACCATCAAGAACTACACTCCCGAATCCGTACAGGACATCACGGGTGTCGAGCCCGCGTTGATCCACCAAGCTGCCGAGATGTACGCCACGGCGAAGCCCTCTGCCATCATTGGCTGGGGCATGGGCGTATGCCAGCAGAAGCAGAACCTGAAGACGGTGCACACCATCGCCGCCATTGCCTGCGTCACGAACCAGATCGGCCGCGACAACGCCGGCCTGGCTCCGGTGCGCGGCCAGAACAACGTCCAGGGCTCCTGCGATATGGGCATGCTGCCCAACCTGTACCCTGGCTACCAAAAGGTCACCGACCCCGCAGTGCGTGCCAAGTTTGCCAAGGCTTGGGGCGTGCCCGAGGAAAAGCTCCCGCTCGAGGAGGGCTACAAGCTCACCGACCTGGGCTTCGGCACCGGGCTGTACAAGCCCTCCCCCTACGTGGCGGTGAAGGTGCCGGTGTTCTCCTTCGAGAAGATTACCGACGCCAACGCCGCCCTGTCCCCGGAGATGAAATCTACCGGCGAGGTGCTGGGCCTGGGCGCCAATATGCAGGAGGCGCTGTTCAAGGGCCTGGTCTCCGCCGGGTACAAGGTGGAGAAGAGCGGACACGCGGGGGTATTGATCTCCGTGAACCGCCGGGATCAGCCGGAGATTGTCAACATCGCCCGGAAGCTG
>URWQ01000110.1 GCA_900551635.1 uncultured Collinsella sp.
GCGGCAGATCTGGCGCGAGTCGATGACGATGATCTTGCCGGCGCGGCGTGCCTCGGCGTAACCGTCCAGGTGGATCTTGAACCAACTGTCCTCAAAGGCGGCGTTGTGCGCCATGTACGGGTACTTCTTCATAAGCTTGAGCAGCTGCTTCTGCAGTTCCTTGTTCTCGCGGAACGGCTTTTTGCCGTCGATGTCGTCCCAGGTGATGTGGTGGATATTCGACAACGGCACATCCTCGCCGCGGTAGATGTCGGGCAGACCGCAGTAGTGCGCCTCGGCGTCGTGCGGGACGGCGTCGCTGGTGAGCTCCATGATTTCCCAACCCACATTGATGATATAACCGCGCTCGGGTGCGCGGCCGGTGGTCTCGATGTCGATGCCGAGCACCGTGCCCTGAATGGGCTTGCGGGCGTAGGCGACGCCGAGCGCGTCGCGGTCGCCGCGGATCTCGCGCATGACGGACGCGGCGGTGCGCTTTTGCATCTTGCCGATGGCGGCGCAGGTGTCGGCGTCGGACAGGCCGCGCGAAAGCGTTGCGGGCGTCACGTTGCGCAGGCGCGCCTCGCCAATCTGGTCGCACAGGTCGCGGTTGCGGTCGGCTAGGTCGCGCACGGTGGCAAAGTCGAAGCCGGGGTCGTCCTCGGCGGTAAAGTACTCAGTCTCGAGCACCTTGAGGGCCTCCTCGCCCTTCTGGCGCTCGGACTCCATGGCGCCGTGGTCGCCGTAGATAAACATGGGGATAAACGGCTGGCGCTCGTATTCGAGTGCTTGCGATACGTTCATATGCTGCTCCTTGGACGGGCCGCGTTGTGCGGCTCGGGTTTGTCGAGTTATGGCGAGATGATAGTTTACCATGGGCAACTATTGGCATCGCGCCTAGGACAGTTACAATACCCTAGTTGACCGCTAGGACTTTTACAATGCTGCCGAAAGACACGAAAGGTTCCATCCGTCATGGATTTGCTGATTGATATTCTGGTCGACGCCGGCAAGGACACGCTCTCGCTGGTGCCGTTCTTGTTGGTGACATATCTGGTCCTCGAGACGCTCGAGCATGTGGCAGGCGATCGCGTCAACGGTACCATCAAGCGTGCCGGCGCCGCTGGCCCCGTGGTTGGCTCGTTGCTGGGCATGGTGCCGCAGTGCGGCTTTTCGGCCATGGCGGCAACGCTATACGCCGGTCGCGTCGTGACGCTGGGCACCCTGGTGGCGGTGTTTCTCTCGACCTCCGACGAGATGCTGCCGCTGCTACTTGCCGAGCAGGTTCCCGTGCAGACTATGGCGATGCTTTTGGCTTCGAAAGCGCTGATCGCGCTGGTCACGGGCTTTATCGTGGATGCTGCCATTCGTGGCCTGCGTCGCAACGCCCGCGCGCATGCGGCGATTCGTCGTACCGTGTTGGGAACCGCTGTCAATCCGGCGCACGTTAACTGCGCGCATGACGACCACAGCGGCGGTGACATCATCGACGAGGTGGCCGAGGCGGGCGTGAGCGCCGACCACATCCATGAGCTGTGCGAGCACGACCATTGCGGTTGCGATGAAGATGAGGATGAGGACGAGCACGGGCATGGGCACGAACATGGACATGACCATGATCACGGTCATGAGGGGGAGCATGAACACCATCATGGCCACGGTCACTCCCACTCTCATGAAGGCGCGCCCGTCCTGTCGATTATCCGCAGCGCCATCTCACATACCGTACAGGTATCGGTATTCATTTTCCTGGTGACGCTGATTCTGGTCGCCGTGCTCGAGACCTTTGGCGAGTCCGCGATCGAGCAGTTCCTGCGTGGCAACGAGACGCTCGCCGTCCTGGGTTCGGCGCTTGTCGGCCTGATCCCCAACTGCTCGGCGAGCGTGGTCATTACGCAACTGTATCTGGAAGGCGCACTGCAACTGGCACCGATGCTCGCCGGTACGCTCATTTCCGCCGGCGTGGGTTATCTGGTACTGTTCCGCACCAATCGCAGCGCTCGCGAAAACGCCGTGTTCCTGGTCATGATGTACGTCATCGGCGCTGGCTGGGGCCTCGTCCTATCTGCCTTTGGCCTCTAAGTGGGCCTAACAAAACGGGCTTCAAAATAGCCATGCACGGCGCTTGCACAATGCGGCGACGCATGGCATTTTGAAGCCCGTTTTTTGTTGAGCCATGGATCCTGAGAGCTCACACCGCTCAAAACAAATAGGCAGATTTTTTAGGTATGTCCCAAAAATCTGCCTTGGTTAGCGCAGCAGCTCGGTGAGGTTGCGCTTGAAGCGGGCGCGGTCTTCACTGGTGAAGGCTGCCGGCCCGCGGGTGCGTCCTCCGGCGCGGCGCACCTTCTTTTCCTCGTGGCGAATAAACAGCTGCATATCGATAGTCGCCTTATCGTAGACGCGCCCGCGCACGCCGATGGAGGCGGCATCGCGGCCGAGCACCATGCTCGCCAGCCCAATGTCCTGCGTCACGACCACATCGCCCGCCTGCAGACGTTCGACAATGGCAAAGTCGGCGCTATCGGCGCCTACGCTCACGTCGAGCGTCGTGACCCAAAAGCCGCGTCGCGCGTGCTCGGCATCGCGCGGATCGTCGCGGCGAATGTGCCGCTCCAGGTTCTGCGTACTGTTGCCGGCGATAACCACGGCGACGCCCGCCCGCCGCGCGCAGTCGATCGACTCACGCGTGACCGGGCAGGCGTCGGCATCAATAAACAGCGTTCGCGGCATCTAGTGCACCAGCTTACCAAAGCGGATAGCGCGAATAACCAGCGTCACGCCAAACACCAGGAGCGCGGCGCCGCTAAAGATGACGAGCATCTTTGCCGACCACAGCGGGTAGATGAACACGAACACGCCGGCGATGATGGAGAGCGCACCGCTCAGGATGGCGAGGGCGCGGTTGGACGAAAGCTCGGACTCCAGAATCGACATGACACCTTCGACGATCCAGCCAAAGCCGGCCACGACCACCACAAGCGTGCTGAGCGTTGCGGTCGAGAAGGCCTGGTTGCGCAGGATTATGACGCCGCCCAGAATGATGATCAGGTTGGAGATGATGCTCGTGACGCGCCAGCCGGCGGGCAGCAGCGGCTCAAAAATGGCGGTGAACAGCCTGACGCCAGCCGTGATCACAAAGTAGAAGCCCAGGACGGTCGTCAGGAAGACGAGGGACTTGGCGGGTGCAAACAGCAGCGCGATGCCGGCAAGCAGCGCGATGACGCCCGTGACGGCGTAGATCCAGCGCACGGCCTTGATTGCCTTGCCTGCCATGCTTTTCTCGTCAAATCCAAACGCGCTCGATTGCTTGTCATCGTTCTTAAAGATGCCCATGATGTCTCCTTTCCGCGTGGCGTAAGCCTTAATCGTTACAACCAGTATCGCCTAAAGGCACCGGCGTATGGGTCGGGGAGGGCGAAATGTAACCCAAAGGTCCCGATTTGTTCTCGTTGTTCCCTGTGTCGCGACATTTTATTCAACAGATGTAGAACATTGCAGCTCTGTTCGTTATTGCCTGCGTTTTAGGTTAGATTTTCCTAAGAACAATTGGCTTGTATTGGGGGGTTCCTATGAACGAAGCAGTTCCCGAGGCACCGTCGAGTGTCGAATCGATGGCAAAGCAGGGCTGCGAAAAGCTCGGTCTGGAATCGTTTGACGCGCTGGTCCGTCGTGCCCGCACATGCCGTCGATTTGACGAGTCCATGCGCGTACCGCGCGAGTTTTTGCTTGAGCTGGCAGAGCTGGCGCACCTGGCTCCCTGCGGCGCTAATGCTCAGCGTCTGCGTTTTCATGTGGTGAGCGACGCCGAGGAGTGTTCGAGCTTATTTGAAAAGCTCACATGGGCTGGTGCGCTCAAGGATTGGTCGGGTCCTGTCGAGGGCGAGCGCCCGACCGGCTATATCGCGATCCTTGCCGAGCGTCCCGCTCCGGGCAAGCCTGCCGCGCCAATCACAGAAGCAGACGCTGGGATCGCCGCGCAGACGATGATGCTCGCCGCCCGCAGCGCTACGCCCGAGGTGGCGGCGTGCATGTTCAAGGCTTTTCCGCCTCGTGCGATTGATGTCATGGGACTTGACGGCGACAAGTACGAGGTCAAGCTGATCATGGTCTTTGGCGTTCCCGCCGAGACACAGGTGATCGATGCAATTGATTCCAACCCCGACGGCTCAATTAATTACTGGCGTGACGAGGCACAGGTACACCACGTACCCAAGCGTCCACTCGCCGACGTACTGGTGTAGTTGAGCGTCGCCGCGGCGTGACCCGGCGGTAAACCACCACAAAGGTGCCCGTCCCCTTTGTGGTGGTACGAGGGGAGGGCGTATGGCAGATCTGTATTTGGTGCGGCATGGGCAGACTGAGCTCAATGTGCAGAACATTTTGCAGGGTTGGCACGATTCGCCGCTTACGGCGCGCGGGCGCGAGCAGGCGCTGGCGACGCGCGCGGCGTTTGAGGCGCGCGGCATCTCCTTTGACCATGTGTATTCGTCTCCGTTGGGTCGGGCACGCCACACGGCCGAGCTGATTTGCGAGGACCTTCCCATAGAGCCGCTCGACGATCTGCGCGAGTGGCATTTGGGACCGTTGGAGGGCACATCAAATCGCGACATGCCGTCGCAGCCCTGGGGTGATTATCCGGTGGCCTTTGGTGGCGAGTCGGAAAGTGAGCTTCGCGCACGTATGGTCGCGGCGCTGTCTCGTATTATGGCCCGACCGCAGCACAACTGCGTGCTGGCCGTTTCCCACGGCTCAGCCTGCCAGGAGTTTCTTGAGTATGTGGCCGGCGGGGGAGAACAGCTCGACAACGGCGCCGTGCTTCATTTTGGTTATTTCGATGGGGCGTTTTCGCTCTTGGGTTGGTAGCAAACGAAAGGACCCCCCTATGAATAAAGATCTGTATCTGGTCCGTCATGGACAGACGATATTCAACCTTAAGCGCATTATTCAGGGCTGGAGCGACTCGCCGCTCACGCAGCTAGGTTGCGACCAGGCGGCGCGTGCCGGCATGTTCTTACGTGCGCGCGGCATTGAACCCGATCATGCCTACACCTCCACACTTCATCGCACCGAGCAGACTATCGCCAACCTGTGGCCGGGCTTGGCGTACGAGCGCCTGGACGGTCTGCGTGAGTGGTTCTTTGGCGACTTTGAGGCCGAGCGCGTGATGCTTATGCCCGAGCGCCCGTGGCGAGATTTCTATCGTCAGTTTGGCGGCGAGGGCCAGATGCAGGTGCGCGAGCGCATGGCGGCGACGATAACCGATCTTATGCGACGTCCGGACCACGAGTGCGTGCTCGCGGTGAGCCACGGTTCGGCTATCAAGGAGTTTTTGGACCACGTGCGGGGCGCGGCGGCCGACGAGCGCGAACGCGTGCCGGGCAACTGCTCAGTGCTGCATTTTGCGTTTGACGATGCGGCCGATACGTTTGAACTGGTCGAAGTCTTTACGCAGGAAGACTACGCGCGCGAGCTGGGGCTTGAACCGCTCGTGGCTACTGCGGGTCCGCAGCGCGGATAACGCGAGCGCGGCGGCACGGGTCGTCGGCATAACTTCTCGACGCAAAAGGGGCGGAGATGCATGTACCTGCTGCATCTCCGCCCCCTGTTTGTTGGGCTGCCGATTTTTGTGCTGGACGGTCTGGTCTTGCTAGAACCGCGCGACCTGGTGCGTGAGCAGACCCGTCGGAACCTGCGCCGCGCCGCCGCTGACCTGCGCGGCGGGGAAGAGCGCAGCTACGGCAAAGTTGAACGGCTCTTTGCCCGTGTAGGTGCCGG